>NZ_JBGCCP010000016.1:0-233864 GCF_041262705.1 Catenulispora sp. MAP12-49
CTGCTGGACCTGGTCCGGCTGCGCGGCGCCTACGACAAGCGCCCCCACCAGCTCTCCGGCGGCATGCGCCAGCGCGTCGCCCTGGCCCGCGCCCTGGCCCAAGACAGCCCGGTACTGCTGATGGACGAACCGTTCGCCGCCCTGGACGCCATCACCCGCGACGTCCTGCATGAGGAGCTCATCCGGCTGTGGGAGGCCACCGGCCTGGCGGTGCTGTTCGTCACCCACAACGTGCGCGAGGCCGTCCGCCTCGGGCAGCGGGTGGTGCTGCTGTCCTCGCGTCCCGGCCGGGTGGCGCGGGAGTGGCGCGTGGACATCCCGCAGCCGCGCCGCATCGAGGACAAGGCGGTCGCCGACCTGTCGGTGGAGATCACCGACCACCTGCGCAAGGAGATCAGCCGCCATGGCCGCTGACACCCATACCACGGGTCCGGCCGGCGACACCCTCGCACACATCGAAGCCGGACTTGACGCGCTGGAAACATCCACGGAACCGGAGTCCAGCAGACTCAAAAGCGTGGCCGCCGCCGTCTTACCGCCGATCATCGCCGTCGCGTTGATCCTGGCCGTGTGGCAGATCCTCTACGCGGCGAAGATCTGGCCGGACTGGAAGCTGCCCGGACCCTCGCAGGTGTTCAGCTCGCTGAAGGACACCTTCTCCGAGGGCGACGCCTGGGGAGCGGTTGGCCACAGCATCGCCCACGGCGCGGTCGGCTTCGGCGCCTCGGTCGCGATCGGCACGCCGCTGGGCATCATGACGGCCCGGTTCAAGCCGGTCCGCGCAGGCCTCGGACCCATCCTGTCCGGCCTGCAATCCCTGCCCTCGGTGGCCTGGGTCCCGCCGGCCCTGATGTTCTTCGGCCCCACCCCGGCCATGCTCTACACCGTCGTCCTGCTCGGCGCGGTGCCCTCCATCTCGGTCGGCGTCATGTCCGGCCTGGACCAGGTGCCGCCGCTGTACCTGCGCGTCGGCCACAACATCGGCGCCCGCGGACTGGCCTCGGTGCGGCACGTGCTACTGCCGGCCGCACTGCCCGGCTACCTGGCGGGCCTGCGGCAGGGCTGGGCCTTCGCGTGGCGCTCGCTGCTGGCCTCTGAGATCATCGTGCAGTCCGCGAATCTCGGACATTCCTTGGGATTCCTGCTGAAGAACTCCCAGGACGCCAACGACATGTCCGGTGCGTTCGCGGCGATCGTGCTCATCCTGGCCGTCGGCGTGGCGGTCAACCAGCTGCTCTTCGCGCCGCTGGAGCGGCGCGTGCTGAAGGCGAGGGGGTTGGCGTGAACCAGGCACAGGCGATGCTGGCGGTCGCCCACGGGAGCCGGGACCCGCGGCACCGGGAAGTCATCACAGGGCTCGTGGACGCGGTGCGCGAGCAGCGGCCGGAGCTGCGCGTCGAGACGGCCTTCCTCGACCACTGCGGCCCCACCGCCGCGCGGGCCCTGCACGGCCTGGTCCGGGACGGGTACCAGCACGTGAAGGTGGTGCCGCTGCTGCTGAACACGGCCTACCACGTCCGGCAGGACATCCCCGCGGCAGTGGCCGCGGCGCACGAGGCGCTGCCCCGCCGCTGGCGGGCCGGCGTGACCGAGCCGGTCCTGACCGCGCCGCTGGGCCCGCATCCGCTGCTGACGGCCGGGCTGGAGCGGCGGATGCGCGAGGCCGGGGTGTGGCCCGGCGACGAGGAGGCCTCGGTGGTGCTGGCCTGGGCCGGATCCTCCGACCGGGTCGCGGCCGCGGCGGTGGACGAGCTGGCCGAGGGCTGGCAGGCCAGCGGCTGGGAGCGCGTGGTGGCGGTGCCGGCGGTCGGCGACCTGGCCGGCGAGGTGGTGCGTGAGCTGCGCGACCGGGGCGCGCGGCGGGTCGTGGTGGCCCCGTACTTCCTCGCGCCGGGATTCCTGGCCGACCGCATCCGGGGCTCGGCGCTGCGGGCCGGGGCGGACGCGGTGGCCGCCGAGCTCGGGGACGCGCCGGAGGTGGCCGCCGCGGTGCTGGCCCGGTTCGACGGCGCGGTCTCGGCCTGCCTGGCGCACGTGGCCTGACGCGGGCCTGACGCGGGCCCGGGGCGTCCGCGATCCGAACACGGCGGAATCCGCGCGGCGGGAACAGGGTTGCAAGCATGCGAACCACCGCAACCTTTGAAAGGATCCGTGTATGCGCGCGATCGTCGTCAGCCAGACTGGCGGACCCGAGGTCCTGCAACTCACCGACGTGAACCCCCCGAAGCCGGGGCCCGGTGAGCTCCTGGTGGAGGTCGGCGCCGTCGGCGTGAACTTCATCGAGACCTACCAACGCACCGGGCTGTACGCGACGGACCTGCCGTTCACGCCGGGCGCCGAGGTCGCCGGGCACGTGCTGGAAGTCGGCGAGGGCGTGACGGACTTCCGGCCCGGGGACCGGGTCGCGACCGTGAACGCCCGCGGCAGCTACGCCGAACAGGTGATCGTGCCCGCCGACCGGGCCGTGGCGGTGCCGGACAACGTGGACGTCCAGACCGCCGCCGCCGTGATGCTGCAGGGCATGACGGCCCACTACCTGACGCAGAGCACATATCCGATCAAGGCCGGCGAGACCGCCCTGGTGCACGCCGCGGCCGGCGGCATGGGCCTGCTGCTGACCCAGCTGGTGAAGGCCGCCGGCGGCAAGGTGATCGGCACCGTCTCCAGCGACGCCAAGGCCAAGCTGGCCGCCGAGGCCGGCGCCGACGAGGTGATCCGCTACGACCAGGTGGCCGGCGAGGAGCTGGCCGCCGAGGTGCTGCGCCGCAACGGCGGGCACGGCGTGCACGTGGCCTACGACGGCGTCGGCAAGGACACCTTCGAGGCCTCCCTCGGCGCGCTGCGCGCGCGCGGCATGCTGGTCAGCTTCGGCAACGCCTCCGGCCCGGTCCCGCCGGTCGCCCCGCTGCGACTGTCCCAGGCCGGCTCGCTGTTCCTGACCCGCCCGACGCTCGTGAACTACATCGTGTCGCGCCAGGAGCTGGAGTGGCGCGCGAGCGACCTGTTCCGCTGGATCCAGGACGGCACGCTGACCGTGCGCGTCGGCGCCACGTTCCCGCTCGGCCAGGCCGGGGAGGCGCACGAGGAGCTGGAGTCGCGCAGGACGACCGGCAAGCTGCTGCTGGTCCCGTAAGCCTTAAGCGCGGCTCGCGGCCGGTCCCCGACCGGCCGCGACGGCGCACAGGAGCGCGGCGGCCGCCGTGACGACCGGCCCGGCACGCATGGATGGCGTGAACGCGTCGACGCCCTGGAGTTCCGAGTGGAACCGGAAGGCCGCCAGCAGCGCGCACAGGACCAAAGCCAGCGCCGCCAGCAGGGACAGCCACGCCAGGTGCGGCGCGGGCACGATCAGCCGCAGCACCGACAGCACGATCAGGCTGATGCTCAGCCACTGCAGGGTGTGCAGGCAGGCGACCACGGCGCCGATGCCGTCCGCGACCGGCAGCCGGTCGCCCATGAGGTCGAAGCCGGACCAGGACGGACTGCCGTCGTCGTAGCCAGCCCAGGGGATGGCCAGCGAGCCCAGGGTCAGCACGGCGAAGCCGAGGGTGGCCAGCGCGTTGGCACGGGACGGACTGGCCGCGCGCGGCGCGGGCACCGGGGTCGGCGTGGGCGGCGCGACGTCGAGCATGGCGCCCATGTTCACGCATATCATCGGACCGAACAAGGGCCTTGATAAAGCGCGGGACTCAATCGAACTTCTGATACATCACATGGATCCCGACATAGCCGTGCTCCCGGCTCTTGTACGCCTCCGGGACGGTGCCGATGATCTGGAACCCGATCGACTGCCACAGGTGCACCGCACGGGCGTTGCTCTCCACCACGGCGTTGAACTGCATCCCGCGGTAGCCCTGCTCGCGGGCCCACTTCAGCGTGTACTCGCCGAGCGCCCGGCCGACGCCCCGGCCCGCGGCCGCCGGATCCACCATGTAGCTGGCGGTGGACACGTGCGCGCCGGGGCCGGGCCGGTTCGGGCCCATCTTCGCGCTGCCCAGGACCGTGCCGTCGGCGTCGACCGCGACGACGGTCAGCCCCGGAGGCCGCTCCATCCACATGGCGCGGCCCTCCTGCTCGGTGGGCTCGTAGGGGTAGACGTAGGTCTCCCCCGCGGCGCAGATGGTGCGGAAGAACGGCCAGATGTGCGGCCAGTCCTCGTCGGCGGCCGGGCGGATCTGCATGTCCATGGCGCGAGGATAGCGGCGGGTCGGCTGGAGCCGGTCTGGTTTACGGCGCCGATGAAGGTGCCGGGCTGCGTTCGACTCTCACGAGGCGAGCACGCGCTTCTTCTCCGTCTTGACGTCGTAGTCGGCCGGCGGCCACTCCGGCCCGATCCGCTCCAGCGTCTCGATGAGCAGCTTGGTGATCGCGTAGTTCCGGTACCACTTGCGGTCGGCCGGGATCACGTACCAGGGCGCCGTCTCCGTCGAGGTCAGGCTCAGCGCCGCCTCATACGCGTCCTGATATGCCGGCCAGAGCTTGCGCTCCTTGACGTCGTTGGTGTTGTACTTCCACAGCTTCGTGGGGTCGTCCAGCCGGGCCAGCAGGCGGTCCTTCTGGGTGTCGCGGCCGATGTGCAGGAAGCACTTCACCACGGTCGTGCCCTGGTCGGCGAGTTCCTGCTCGAACTCGTTGATCAGGCCGTAGCGCAGCTCCCACTGCTCGCGCGGGACCAGGTCGCGGACCCGGACGATGAGCACGTCCTCGTAATGGCTGCGGTCGAAGACGCCGACCATGCCGGGCGTCGGCAGGGCTTTGCGGATGCGCCACAGGAAGTCGTGGGACAGCTCTTCCTCGGTCGGGGACTTGAACGAGGTGATGCGCAGGCCGCCGGGATCCATCACGCCGGCCACATGCTTGACCGTGCCGCCCTTACCCGAGGTGTCCATGCCCTGCAGCACGAGGAGCAGCTTCTTGGACGCCGGCTCGGTGCCGCCGCGGGACTGCGCGAACAGGCGTTCCTGCAGGTCGGCCAGCCGTGCACCAAGTTTCGGGAGCTTGTGCAGCGCCTCATCCTTCGAGTCGACGCCGGGGTGCGCGTCAGACGCGATCTTGTGCAGCTTGACAGGGGATTCGGGGGCCCGCAGCAGATGCGTGAACGACTTCGCCATGAAGGAAGAGTGCCATCCGGGCTAACGTTCCGCATGCCATGGCGGCCGTTCCGGGCTAGGCGCCGGCCCCGACAGAGGTCTGCGCGGCGTCGGCCAGGGCCACGCCGTCCCGGGCCAGCGCGGTGATGCGCGAGATCGCGCGCAGGTACTTCTTGCGGTATCCGCCGCGGAGAAGTTCAGGGGTGAACAGGTCGCCGAGCGGCGTGCCGGAGGCGACCACCGGGACCTTGCGGTCGTAGAGCCGGTCTATCAGCACCACCAGGCGCAGGGCCACGTTCTGGTCCTCCAGCGGCCGCACGCCGGTGAGCCCGACCGCGCTGACGCCGTCTATCAGGGCGCCGTAGCGGCTGGGATGGACCGCGGCGAGCTCGCCGGTCAGGCCGTCGAAGGCGTCCAGGGTGGCGCCGGGGTTCTCCTCCACGGTGCGGGCCACGACGTCCTCGGAGACCGGGGCCGGCGGGGTGGGCAGGTCGCGGTGCCGGTAGTCGGGGCCGTCGACCCGCAGCACCTCGAAGCGCGCCGACAGGGCCTGGATCTCGCGCAGGAAGTCGGCGGCGGCGAAGCGGCCCTCGCCGAGCTTGTCCGGCAACGTGTTGGAGGTCGCGGCCAGCTTCACGCCGCGGTCGGACAGCCGGGTGAGCAGCGTGGAGACCAGGACGGTGTCGCCGGGGTCGTCGAGCTCGAACTCGTCGATGCAGACCAGCGCGAAGTCGGACAGCCGCTCCACCGCGGCGGCGAAGCCGAGGGCGCCGACCAGGCTGGTGTACTCGACGAAGGTGCCGTAGGCCTTCTTCTCACGCGGAGCCGGGGACTCGTGCCAGAGCGAGGCCAGCAGGTGGGTCTTGCCGACGCCGAAGCCGCCGTCGAGGTAGACGCCGACCGCGCCGGACGCGGGGGCCTTCTTCTTGAACAGCCCGCCGCTCTTCTTCGGCGGCGCTCCGACGGTCGCGGCGAAGGCCTCCAGCCGATCGCGGGCCGCGGACTGGCTGGGCTCGGCCGGGTTCGGGACGTAGCTGGAGAAGCGCACCCGGTCGAACCGCGGCGGCGGGACGAGGTCGGCGATCAGCCGGTCGGCACCGACGTCCGGCCGGCGGCCGACGAGGGTCGCGGCGGGCGCGGAGACTATCGGAGCAGACGTCGGCACTCTTCCAATGTCGCAGGCCGGAGCGGGTATGCCGCACCATCCGGGGGGTGTAATTGATCACATGTGAAGCCAGTCACAAAGCCTTGTGCGGCGGGTGGATGAGCCCCGCGTGTCAGAAGTCTCCTGGTGTGATTCGCTGGTCCCATGTATCAGCTGTTGCCACCCTCGAACCGCAGCCGCCAGGTCGACCTGGCGGAGGTCTACGCCTACCCCACCGGGGCCCGGCGCTGGGTGCGGGCGAACATGGTCGCCTCCGCCGACGGCGCCGCGACCGCCTCCGGCAAGTCCGAGGGGATTTCCGGCGAGGCGGACAAGCGCATCTTCGGCGTGCTCCGCGCGCTGGCGGACGTGGTGCTGGTCGGGGCCGGGACGGTACGCGCCGAGCAGTACCGGCCGGCGCGGGTCCGCCAGCAGTACCAGGAGGCGCGCGCGGCGGCCGGCCAGGCCCCGACCGCGGCCATCGCGGTGGTCTCGCGGGCGATGGACCTGGACTGGACGATGCCGCTGTTCACCTCCCCGGCGGTGCCGACGATCGTGCTGACCGCGACCGACGCCCCGCAGGACCAGGTCGACGCGGCCGCCACAGCCGGCGCCGAGGTGATCGCGGCCGGTACCGGCGAGGTCGACCTGGCCCTGGCCGTGGACCGGCTGGCCGAGCGCGGACTGGGACGGATCCTGTGCGAGGGCGGCCCGCACCTGCTGGGGCAGCTCGCGGCCTCCGGCAAGCTCGACGAACTGTGCCTGTCGACCGCCCCGCAGCTGCGCGGGGGCGACTCGATGCGGGTGCTGGCCGGGCCGGATCTTACGGGGGGATTACCGCTGATACTGCACAGCCTGCTGACGGAAGACGGGTTCCTGTTCTCGCGTTATCTAGTCGGGGGAACACAGAGTTCCGTCTCTGAACCCGCTAAGGAAGGGTGATCAGCATGGTCGAGAAGGTGCAGAAGTCCGAGACGGAGTGGCGCTCGCTGCTCACGCCGACGGAGTTCGCGGTACTGCGCGAGGCCGGCACGGAGCGGCCGTGGAGCGGGGAGTACGTCTCCACGCACACGGAGGGCACCTATCACTGTCGGGCTTGTGACGCGCCTTTGTTCCGTTCACAGGCGAAGTACGACTCGCACTGCGGGTGGCCGTCGTTCTACGAGCCGGGCGAGGGCGACGCGGTGACCCTGCACCAGGACGTGAGCCACGGCATGGTGCGGACCGAGGTGCGCTGCACGGCGTGCGGGTCGCACCTGGGGCACGTCTTCGACGACGGCCCGATGGAGCACGGCGGGCAGCGGTACTGCATCAACTCGGTGTGCCTGAAGCTGGACGAGGACGCCGACGCCGACGCTTCCTGAGGACCGGCTCAGCTGCCCCGCTGCCACCGCGCGGCGCCGGCAGCCATGCCGAGCAGCGCCACCGCCGCGAGCAGGGCGGTGGCCGCCAACGAGGTCGGCGGGATCGGGTGCATCCCCGACTTCAGCGGCGGCCACGCGGTCAGCACGCGGGGATTGAGCAGCGAGGACAGCACGGGGGTGGTCCGCAGGGACTGCTCGGCGTCCGCCAGGGTCTTGGCGATGACGGGCAGCCCGCTGATCAGGCGCCCGGCCGCCAACGGCACGGCCAGCGCCACCACCGCCACGGCCACCGCGACCGACGCCCGGTACCACGCGGTCAGCCACCCGACGGCGAGCCCGAACAGCCCGGCCGCCGTCGCCGCCGCGGCAGCCGGCGCCACACCCTGCAGCACGGGGTCGGCGGCGGCACCGTCGGGAATGAGGGTGCGGTCCCCGGCGTAGGCCCACGCCAGGGCGAGCGCGTAGCCGAGGGCCGCGGCCAGCGCGACCATGGCCCCGGTCAGCGCGGAGAGAAGTGCGGTGAGCGTGGCCTTGGCGACCGCCAGCCACGCACGCCGCGGCACCACCGCGAGAGTCACAAAGCGCATGGCGTAGTGCCGCTCGTGCCCCGAGGCCGCGGCACCGATCACGACAGCCGCGGCCAGCGCGGGCAACGTCCCGGCCAGGCGCAGCAACGCCACCACCCGCTCCGAGGCACCGGCGGACACCGCCAACGCGGCCGCCACCCCGAACGCGGCGGCCACCAGGGCAGCGCCTCCCGGCACCCGGCGGGTGGCCCGCAGACTCCCGAGCCGGCGGAGTTCGTAACGGTACGCAGCAATCATGCGGAAGCTTCCTGCTCTGCCGGGGCCGCCTCCGCGACCGATGCCTGCTGCTGACTCTGCTGGTGGGCCTGCTGGCTCTGCTGGCTCTGCTGGCTCTGCTGGCTCTGCTTCGAAGCCCGAGCGGCCGCCGCACGCCACGGCGTCATGCCGTCGCTCGCGGCACGCTGCTCAGCGGCGGGCGCGACGCTGAAGGGGACGGCGGGCTGGACCAGGACCGGCGACGCGGCCGACTCCGGGGACGGAGCCGACGCGGGGGCGGACACCGGCGCCGACGCGGGTGTCAACGCCGGTGCCGACGCGGGTGCCGACGTGGGTGCCGACACCGGCGCGGCAGAATGCTGCGGCTTGTTCCGGCCCCAGCGGAGGCCGAAGCCACTGGTGCGGCGCGGGAGGTCGCGGGCCTTCGCGGGGGTCAGCGCGACGCTGCGAACCACGGTCGGCTCGACGGTGGCGGCGGCCGGGGCCGGCTCGATCTCGGGCTCGGTCTCGGAACGCTCCAGAGAAGCCGGTACCGGAGCGGCAGCCGATGCCGCCGATGTCGGTGCGGGAGCCGCCTGCGAGCCCTTCACGGCCGACCAGCGGGAGCCGGCGACCGAGCCCTGGGTACGCCACGAACCGACGGCGCTCGGCTTGTTGTCGGCGGGTTGCTGGTCAGACTTCTCGGCTGTCGATTCCTGCGGGGACTGCTCCTGCGAAGACTGCGCATCCGACGCGCTGCCGGGCTGGCTCGGCTCAGAAGCCTGTGACCCCACAGTCGGCTGAGAAGCCTGAACCGCGACACTCGGCTCAGCAGCCTGCGCCCCGACACTGACTTGAGCCTGCACGGCGAAGCCCTGCTCCGGAGCCTGCACTGCGACATTCGGTTCAGCAGCCTGTGCGCCGACAGTCGGCTCAGCAGCCTGCACCCCAGCGTTCGGCCCGGCGGCCTGTGCCGCGCTACTCACCTCAGGCGTGTGCGCCCCGGCCGCCGTCGCGGTAGTCGTCTGCACCGGCGGGGGAAACGTCACCTCTCCGGCAGCCGCATCCCGCGCCGCCCGGACCTCGGCCTCCGTCGCCGTTTCCGGCCGCTCGGCCTCGGCGCTCGCCTCCGCCGCGGCCTCGACGAGCTCCGCTTCCTCGATCTCCTCCGCGATCTCCCCCTCGATCTCCTCCACGGTCCCGTCGGCGACCACGCGGACGCCGGAGTGCCAGGTGCCGGTGCGGTTGAGGCCGGGGAGGAGTTCCTTCTGGCGGGGGACCGGGTGCAGGCCGAAGACGTCGTCGTCGTGGCCGATCTCGCTGAGTTCGTGCAGGCACACGCCGGCGATGTGCGCCACTTCGCCGATGCGGGCCCGGTCCAGGCCGCGGACTTGGAGGGCGCCGGGGCCGGCGGGGGCCAGGTGGGCGCCCTCGGATTCCAGGGCGGCGGCCAGGCGGGCGGCCTGGGGGCTGCGGACCTGGACGACGGTGGCGCGGCGTTCGTCGAAGACCTCGGCGGCCGAGCGGCTGGCGATGACGCGGCTGAGGCCGTCGTGTTCGTCGCGGCGGAGCACGACGACGTGGTCGGCGGTGCCGGACAGGGTGTCGGGGTCGGTGGCCGCGACCAGGACCGTGCGGCCCTGGGCCGCGTAGGCGCGGATCAGGGCGTGGAACCAGGACATGCCGTGGCTGTCGAGGGCGTGGGGCTCGTCGAGGATGAGCGCCGCCGGGTCGCCGAGCAGGGCGGCGGCGATGGCCAGGCGCTGGCGCTGGCCCGCGTCCAGGCGGCCGCAGCGGACGGTGGCCTGCGTGGACAGGCCCGCGACCTCCAGGACCTCGGCGACGCGCGGCTTGGGCACGCCGCCGCCGGCCGCGTAGAGCTGCAGGTGGGCCTGCACGGTGCGGCCCGGGTGGACGGCGTCGGGGTTCAGGGCCAGGCCCACCTCGCGGACCGCGGGGCGCAGGGCGCGGTAGGGGCGGCCGCCGAACAGGGTGCGGCCGCCGCCGGGTTCGAGTTCGACCATGAGGCGCAGGACTGTGGACTTTCCGGCACCCGGCGCCCCGAGCAGGGCCGTCACCTGGCCCGGATAGACGTCGAAGGAGACCTTCTCCACGGGTCCGCCGCCCGCGCCGCGGGACCGGCGGGTGCTGGTCAGCTCGATCGCCTCGATCACCGCGACTCCTTTTACTCCGGGCCTTTGCTGCCGCACGGCGCCGGCCGTCCGGCGCCGGTGTCCATCGGTTGATCACCGTCCGCGACATCGCTGTCCGCTACGGTATCCGTGATCACTCACGGGACCCGGGGAAATCACCGTGAAGAGTGATGAAGTGTCGCAGCCGACTGCCTACCGCCCGCTTCTGGACAACCCCGCTCAGGCGCGCGCACCATGAGAGGAACCCCCACATGCGAGGAGGTCTGCTATGGGCCTCGCCCCCGCCCTCCCCCTTTCCACCGCCATCGCCGAACACCTGGCCGCGACCGAAGGCAAGCACGGGCTTTACGCCGAGATAGTCGCTGCCGACCCGCGCCTGACCTTCGCGGTCCAGACGCTGATCCGCGAGCACACCGAACTTCGCCGCGCCATCCAGCGCGACCTCGCGAGCATGAACGAGAAGCAGCTGGCCGAGCTGTCGCGGCGGCTCGACCGGCACTGCCAACGCGGCAACGATCTGGTCTACGAGGCCTACGTCGTGGATCTGGGCGGCGAGCACTGACCGCCGGGCCCCACCCGGCCCGCTCAGCCCGCCCAGCCCACGCAACCCACCCGCACGCCCGGCCCACGCCGCGCGCCAGCACCGACGCGCGTCAAGCACCGCCGCGTGCTCAGCTCACACCGAACGCCCGGCCCACGCCGCACACCCAGCCCTGCCGCACACCCAGTCCCGCCGCGCGCCCGGCCCCGTCAGTCCGACGACGGCCGCAGCATCGGCGGGTTCAGCAGCGTCGCGGTCCCCCGGGTGAACAACTGGGCCGGCCGGCCGCCCTGCCGCGACGTGGTCCCGCCGGTCGGCACCAGGAACCCCGGCGTGCCGGTCACCTTCCGGTGGAAGTTGCGCGGGTCGAGCTGCACGCCCCACACCGCCTCGTAGACGTTGCGCAGCTCCCCCACCGTGAACTCCGGCGGGCAGAACGCCGCGGCCAGCGACGAGTACTCGATCTTCGAGCGCGCGCGCTCCACCCCGTCGGCCAGGATCCGCGCGTGGTCGAACGCCAGGCCCTCCGATCCGGGCAGCGCCGCGACCGGGAGCCACTCGGCGGCGCGCGCGTCGCCGCCCGCCGCCGGGAACGGCCCCTCAGAGCCCTCCTGCAACGAGGTCAGCGGGGCCAGCGCCAGATACGCCACCGACACCACCCGCATCCTCGGGTCCCGGTCCGGGGCGCCGTAGCTGGCCAGCTGCTCCAGGTGGACGCCGTGGTCGGGCACGGCGTGCAGACCCTGCTCCGCGTCCTGCCCGACCTGCAGGCCCAGCCCGGTCTCCTCGGCCAGTTCCCGCACCGCGGCATCACCGAGGCTCTCGTCGGGCTTCACGAACCCGCCGGGCAGCGCCCACCGGTCGGCGAACGGCGGCTCGCCGCGCCGCACCGCCAGCACGCTCAGCCCCTGCTCGGCGACGGTCAGCACGACCAGATCGACGGTCACCGCGAACGGCGGGTAGTCGGTCGGGTCGTAGTCCGGGTCGAGATCGCGTGGCATCCGTTCATCCTAGCCTGATGTCGTCAGTGTGACGAGAACTGGGGTCGGCAGGCCGGATCCCGGTGCCCTCGCGCCCGGTAAATCAGAGGTCAGCACTGCCGGGGCGGCCTACGATCGACCCATGGCGAATCAGGATCCTGAACGGATCACCATACTGGCCTACGAGAACCTGCCGGACAGCCCGACGCCGATGCGCGCCGTCGCCGATTGACTGATCGACCACGGCATCGACTGGCTCCCGTTCGCCCCGGAGGACATCCTCATCCACCTCTACTGCGGACGCCGCGCCGACGGGCACTGGCACGGCTCGTTCTCGATCATGATCAGCGCGGATCTGCTCCGCCCCCTGGGCCTGCACCCCGACCAGCCGTGGTCGCGCGTCACCGGCCCGGAACGTCCCGCCTGGGCCCGCGCCGAGGCCCTGCGGCACATGATCGGCTCAGGCAAGCACCGCAACGGCTAACCGCCGCGGGGTCATCCCGCTCCCGGTGAACCGCCACGCGGCGATCTCGACCTCGGTGACGCGCAGCGCCATCGGGGCCGAGGCGCGCCGTTCGGCGACCCAGTCGATCAGGGCCCGCGCACGGGTGACCGGCGCGGCGAAGTGCAGGACGTTGAGGTACCAGAGGTCGCGCCGGAACTCCTTCTCGAGCCAGGCGTCCGGACCGAGGGCGGCGGCATAGGCGGCCGACAGCCGGTCCGCGGTGTCGTCGGCCGGGACCGCGCACGCCATCACCGACAGCGGAGTCAGCGTCAGGCCGGTGACCGCGAAGGTCAGGGGCCGGACGCCGGCGACCGCCGTGCGCAGGGCGGTGGCGTAGCGCGCGACGCACGGGTCGTCGTCCCCGATGTCGGCACGCGGCCACTCCAGCGCGCGCACGGTGAGGTGCGAGTTCTCCGCGGCGCCGGTCAGCCAGTGACCGTCACCGGCGACCGCCGCCGCCTCGTGCGCCAGCGCTTCCAGCGACGCCGCCGCCTCCGGATCGGGGCGCAGCACCACGGACACGCCCCACCGTCTGCCGTCACCTGGCGGCGCCACCTGGATCCCGTGCGAGCCGGCGGCCAACGCCGCCGCTCCGTCGGCGAAGAGCTGATCGAATGTGGCACGTTCGGTCCTGCGCGGCAACGGTTCACTCACTCGGCGACTCCGCGTCTCCATGTTCCAGGCCGGGACTGTCCAGGCGGAAGGGAAGACACATGACCAGCTTCGCCCGGTTGCACCTCCGCGTCGCCGACCCGGCGCTGCCGCCTTATCGCCGACTCAGTTGTCTGCGGTCCGCTCTCGAACACTTCGCGCCCTACGGGCTGCGCTCGACCTACATGTATCTCACTGTCGTCGCGGGGATCCCCAGGGACCTGAACGCGGACACCACCTCCTTGGTACGGGCTGTCAATGAGCTGGCGGCCGCCCGGGCCCGTTGGCTCTCGGGCATGGAGCCCTTGATCCAGCGTCGCCGCGAGCAGAAAGCGGCCGGGAGGCGGGCGCTTCCCGACGCTCGGTTGTGGGACGGACTCTGGGGCCTCGCAGTCGGCTTCCGCGACGACCCGCGCTGCCGGCCCGGTATGACGCTGCTGGACTTCGTAGAACGCCGGCTCCGTCAGTTCGACGGCGACCGGCTGCCGGGCTGCCCCGACTGCGGCGGGGAGGACACCCGGGCGACGGCGACCGGCCACGGCTTCGTGGAGCGCTGCGCGGAGTGCGACCTCATCCTGGCGCCGTGCACCTGCGGCTCGACACACTTCGAGCTGGCACCGGGGCCGGGATGGTGGCCCGCGATCTGGCGGCGCGAGCACATGGACGATGTCGGGCGTCCCGATCCCGGCTGGCCGGGCTGGCGGAGGCCGCCGGCGGATATTACGAACCAAGGAACCTCCCGGCCAAGTGCTGGTGCAGGATGACCTGCGGTGATGTGATGGGTTCGTGGCAGAGGCGTGGGACGCCGACCGCGGCGGGCCCAGTGCCGCCGGCGGCGGTGACGGACCCGGCCGGCGGGACCGCGAAGGGCGGCCGGTCGGACGGCGTGTCGTGTTCGGTGTGGTGGGGCTGGGCGCCCTGGGGGTGCTCGGCGGGTCGACCGTGCAGCGGTTCCTGGCCGATGTGGCGCAGCACGACCCCACAGGGCTCACGAACCTGCTCCCGCTGGGAGACCAGTTCCGCATCTACACGGTGACCGGGAGCGTCCCCACGCCCGATCCGACCACCTACCGGCTGTCCGTCACGGGGCTGGTGGACCACCCGCAGCACTTCTCGCTGACCGATCTGGCGGCGCTGCCGCAGACCGACATGGTGCGGGACTTCCAGTGCGTCACCGGCTGGCGGGTGCCGAAGGTGCCGTGGAGCGGGGTGCGCCTGCGGGACATGCTCGCGCTGGCCGGGGTGCAGAGTTCCGCGAAGGCCTTGCGGTTTGTGTCCTTCGACGGGACGTACACCGAGTCCCTGACCCTGGACCAGGCCCAGAACCCGGACATGCTGATCGCCCTGAAGATGCTCGGCGGCCCGGTGAGCCACGACCACGGCGGGCCGGTTCGCCTCTACGCGGCGCCGATGTACGGGTACAAGAGCATCAAGTGGCTCTCGGAGATCCAGGTGGTGGACGCGGTCCGTCCCGGCTACTGGGAGGGCTACGGCTATGACATCGACGCCTGGGTCGGAAAGTCGAACGGGAGGACCGGCGATGTCCCGACCGGCTGAGGGCGGCGGCGGCCGGCGGCCGATCGAGCGGTTCACGCTCGCCGAGCGGTCTGTGCACCGCGCGACCGCCGCGTTGATGCTGACGTTGATCATGACCGGGGCAGTGCTGTACCTGCCGTCGCTGTCGGTCGCGATCGGGCACCGCCCGGCCGTGGCGCTGATCCATCTGTACTGCGGCTTCGCACTGCCGATCCCGATGGCGGCCGGGCTGTTCTCGCGGGCGTATCGGGCAGACGTGCGGCGCTTGAACCGGCACACCGACACCGATCGCGAGTGGCTGCGCGAGCGCGCCTGGCGGCGGGAGAAGGCCCGGGAGCTCGCGTTGCCGGTCGGCAAGTTCAACGCCGGCCAGAAGCTGAACGCCGCCTTCCAGTGCGGCGCGATCCTGGTGATGGCCGGGACCGGGACGCTGATGTGGTTCCCGCACCTGGTCGGGGTGTCGGCCCGGACCGGTGCGACATTCGTGCACGACTGGCTGGCGCTGGCGATCGGGTTCGTGGTGATCGGCCATGTGTGGTTCGCGCTGAACGACCGCCAGGCCCGGATCGGGATGCGGACCGGCTATGTGACGCGCGGCTGGGCGGAGCGGGAACATCCGGCCTGGGCGGCCGAAGTGGCGGCGCGGAACCGGCCCGGAGACCAGACCCCTGGACCGGACACCGTGCACGAGGCGGAGGACCGCGCGGCCCGCGGTGAGGCGGGCGCGCGCGATCGGGTGGAGGGCGGCGCCGTTCATCAGGCGCGGGCCTGGGACAAGTAGTCGACCCGGACCGCACAGGGCTTGCGGTGCGGTGCGACGACGACGACGTCCATGGGGTCCGCGACCGGACGCAGGTGCGCCGCCATGAAGCGGTCCCCGCCGGCCGGGTAGCCGTCGCTCAGACAGCACGACGACGCGGGCAGGCCGGCGGCTGTCGCATCAGCGATCTGCCCGGAGGTCTGCCCAGCGGCCGGTGCCGCTGCGGGTGCCGGTGCCAGTGCTGGAGCCGGTGCCACAGCCGGCGCCGGAGTCATGGCCCCGTCGGGGATGTCGGCATCCGCTCGAGACGGGACCACCATCTGCTTGGTGTTGGCCGGCCCGGCGAACGGGACGAGCGGTTCCGGGAGGACGCGGGAGCGCACAGAACGCGAGGCTGCGGGGTCCCCGGAGCGCCATTCCGTGGACGCGTCGCCCGGGGGCATCGAATCGGTGGAGCCGTCCGGGCCGGTCGAGTCGGCGGGGCCGGCCGGGATCTGTGCCCCCGAAATCTGTGCCCCCGAAATCTGTGCCCCCGGATTCTGTGAAATCTGCGCAGCCGGAGCGCCGGAACCGTCGGCGCGCAGACCGGTGGGTGCCACCCGGTAGTCCGCGATCTCGCCCCGCTTGCCGTCGGGAAGGATGACGGGCCGTGGGTGGTCGATCGGCAGGCCGGGGTCACCGAGCCAGGGGGCGTGGCGACCATCCCAGGCCGGCACGGTGAGCGTCCAGCCGCTGGCCGTCCAGCCCTGGACCGTCACGACACCGGGGCCGGGCGGGACCTGGCCGGGCGGAAGGTGGTGCCGGGCCTGGGAGGGCGCCTCGGTCGTGGCCGTACCGGGGCCGCCGGCGGAGGTGCTGCCGAAGGCCATGCCCGGCAGCAGCGGCACGGCCAGCGCCGCGATCGCGACGGCGACTCCGGAGGTTCCGCGGCGGGCACGGGGAAGGCGGAGCTGCGGCTGAGCCGGGATCGGCGTGGCGACTTTCTCTATGCGGTTCATGGGATCTCCACATCGGGTTCGTTGGGGACGTTCTCGGTCGAGCGGGGAGCAGGGATCGGGGCCGGAGCGGTGTCCGGATCTGTCGGGTCGACCGCGCTGCCGAAGCGGTCTGCGGCAGCGGAGTCGACGGCGTCCTCGCCGAACAGGTCGCGCCGCGTGCTGGCGGCGGACTCGCGCACGCCCTCGCCGTCGATGGCGTGGTGCAGGCCGGCGCGGATCAGCGAGGCGAACTTGTACTCGGGATCGATGGCCAACGCCCGGTCCACCGCGCACTGCGCGATGGCGGGCCGGCCGATCGCCCACGCCGCCCACGCGGCCAGCGCGTAGGGGGCGAGGCGAAGATCAGGATGCGGCGCCCGCCGGGCCAGCTCCGCGCCCAGGCGCAGCAGCCGCCCGGCGGAGTCCACGGTCGCGGCGGCGCAGGCCAGGTAGTCGCGGACCCGCCAGTTGAGCAGCGCGACCAGCAGCTCGGCCGCCTCGGCGTCGGTCATGGCCGGCGGCGCGAGCAGGGAGCCGGGCGGCTCGGCGAGCGCCCCGAGCGGGATGCCCTCCGGCGTGGCGGCCAGCGCCGGAATCCGGTTGGTCACGCGGCGGGGGGAACGCGCGGCCGGGACGACGGCGTTCGAGGCCTGCGCCGGGGCGCCGGCGTCCGGAGACGCATCGGTGTTCGGCGAGGTGTCGGTGTTCGGCAAAGCGTCGGTGTCCGGCGAGGCGTCGGTGTCCGGCGAGGCGGACCGGTCCTTCTGCCGGGCCGCCTCAGCCGTCGACGGCACGTCGTCAGCCGCGGCCAGAGCCGCGGTCGCGCTGCCGGACAGACCGCGGCGGCCGGCCCGGGGGCCTTCGGCACGGGACGCGCGCGGAGCGGGTCCCGCGGCGTCGTCGCCGCACCGGGCCAGCAGCACGTCCATCAGGCGGCGCGCGTCGGCCAGGCCGGCGTCCGTGTCGTACCAGGCGGGGTCGAGGTGTTCGACGGCCGCGGCGGTGCGCGCCAGGATCTCCCGGGGGTGCGGGTCCAGGGTCGCTTCCAGGGCCTCGCGGCTGGCGTAGACCGTGTGGCCGCGGGCGGCGAAGGCGCCGGACAGGCCGGCCGGGGCCTCGGCGGGGACGACGGTGCCGGCCGCCGGGCAGCAGCGGTTGTTGCGGCACATGTAGGACCACCAGCGGCCGTTGGCGGTGTAGAGGGCGTCGACGACGGTGACGCGCTCCTCGCTGGCCGCGGCCTCGAGCTGGGCGCGGAACGCGGCCATCAGCTTGCGGCAGTGGTCGGGGCGGGCCTTGGCCCCGGTGGCGCCGCGCGGGCCGAAGGCGACCAGGATCGCCAGGTCCGCGTCCTGGTCGCGCAGGCGCGCCGCGAGTTCCAGGGCGGTGCTGCGCTCGTGGCCGCGGACCTGTTCCAGGTCGATGCGGACGCCGTGCCGGATGAAGCTGCCGCCTTCGGCCGAATGGCTGACGCCGAGCACCACCAGGCTGTTCTCCGGATGGAAGCCGAACAAGAACGGGATCGAGGCGACGACGGAGCCCGGAGAGGCCAGCCGGACGGTGCCGGAGGGACCGGCGGCACCGGCCGGGGCGGCCGCCTTCGCGGCACCGCCGGTCTGCTTATCGGAGTCGGCGCCGGTATCACCACTGCCGCCGGCACCACCAGCGTCACTCCTGGCGTCACCCCCGCCGGCACCGCCTCCGGCCTGGCCCGGGATGCCGCCGCGCGCACCGCGCCGGCGGGGCGGGGCCTCGGATGCGGTCCGGGCGCCTTCGGTATCGGGACCGCCGGAAGAGGGACCGTCGGCGGCGACGGCTCCGGGGGCGGAGGTGAGGTCGTGATCCATGACCGATACTGTGCCGATTCCCGGGCACGGAGTGCGACCAAGACATGACCGACTGTGGATAAACCCCGAGTGGGGACGACTCGTATCCCTCTAACGGTCTAATCCGTACGCTCGCCGGTGCCGCGACCCGCCTGGAAAACATCCGCGTGATCTCAGCGTCTTCTCAACCGGGCGGGGCAGAATGCGGCCATGCACATCCTCGTGGTGGACGACGACCAGGCGGTCCGGGACTCGCTGCGCCGCTCGCTGGCCTTCAACGGCTACGAGGTCGAGCTGGCGGCCGACGGACTCGCGGCGCTGGAAGCGATCGCGAAGCGGCGGCCGGACGCCGTCGTGCTCGACGTCATGATGCCCAGGCTGGACGGCCTGGAGACCTGCCGCCGGCTGCGCTCGGCCGGCGAGGACCTGCCGGTCCTGCTGCTCACCGCACGCGACGCCGTCCCGGACCGGGTCGCGGGCCTGGACGCCGGCGCCGACGACTACCTCCCCAAGCCGTTCGCGCTGGAGGAACTGCTGGCCCGGCTGCGCGCGCTGCTGCGCCGCACCCAGGGCAGCCTGGCCGACGCCTCGGACGCCCCGCTGGCCTTCGCCGACCTCACCCTGGACCCGGCCACCCGCGAGGTGACCCGGGCCGACAAGCCGGTGCGCCTGACCCGGACCGAGTTCAACCTGCTGGAGCTGCTGATGAGGCACCCCCGCCAGGTGCTGACGCGCGCGCAGATCCTGGAGGAGGTCTGGGGCTACGACTTCCCCACCACCGCCAACTCGCTCGAGGTCTACGTCGGCTACCTGCGCCGCAAGACCGAGGCCGACGACCTGCCCCGCTTGATCCACACGGTCCGCGGAGTGGGGTATTCCCTGCGTGAGACGGCACCGTGAGTCCCCTCGTCGCCACTGACCACCTGGAATCCGAGGAGCGCCCGGGACCCTACGAACGGCTGCGCGCGAAGATCACCGAGATGATGTCGCACGTCCCGCTGCGGACCCGGATCACCGCGCTGGTGATGATCGCGGTGGGCCTCAGCGTGGCGCTGGCCTCGATCGCGGCTCTGGTGACGGTGCGGAACCAGATCCTGAGCCAGATGGACAACAGCCTGTACCAGAAGGCCGAGCGGGCCACCGACCTGGTCAACAGCCACGTCGCCGTGGGCCTGCTCGACCCGACCGTGTACGTGGTCTTCCAGGGCGACGGCACCCCCACGGGCCCGTCCAACCTGCCCCTGCAGGTGGTGCAGGACGACATCAAGTTCTCGGACGCCGACCTGCAGGTGGCCCAGACCTCCTCCGGCGACCACTACTCGACGCTGGTCATCGACGGCGTCCACTACCGGGCGCTCAGCGTGCCGATCAAGACCGTCGAGACCCCGCTGCTGCCGCCGAACGAGCGGACCGCGGTGCTGGTCGCGGAGTCGATGGCGGACACCCAGCAGACCCTGAGCCGGCTCACCCTGGTCTCCATCCTGGTCGGCATCGCGGGCATCGCGGTCGCCGGCAGCGCCGGCATCACCGTCGGCCGCGCGGGTCTGCGCCCCGTGGACCGGCTCACCGAGGCCACCGAGTACGTGGCCAGGACCGGCGACCTGCGGCCGATCGACGTCCAGGGCACCGACGAGCTGGCGCGCCTGGCGACCAGCTTCAACAGCATGCTGACCGCGCTGGCCCGCTCCCAGGAGCACCAGAGACGCCTGATCGCCGACGCCGGCCACGAGCTGCGCACCCCGCTGACCTCCATGCGCACCAACATCGACCTGCTCTCGCAGGTCTTCGGCAGCGGTTCGGAGCACGCGGCGCCGGGGACGAACCGGATCCAAATCAGTGATGCCGACCGCGCGGAGCTCATCGGCGACGTGCGCGCCCAGATGGAGGAGCTGTCCGTCCTGGTCGGCGACCTGGTCGAGCTCTCCCGCGACGCCAAGCCGCAGGCCTCTCCGGAGCCGGTGAACCTGGGCGACGTGGTGCGCCAGGCCGTGGACCGGGTCCGCAGGCGCGCCCCGCACCTGAAGTTCGACATCCAGCTCCAGCCCTGGTACCTGGAGGGCGATCCGGCGGCGCTGGAGCGCGCCGTGACGAACCTGCTGGACAACGCCGCGAAGTGGAGCCCGGAGGACGGGACGGTCACGGTGCGCCTGTCCGACGGTCTGCTCCAGGTCGCCGACGAGGGCCCGGGTATCGCCGAAGAGGACCTGCCCCACGTCTTCGAACGCTTCTACCGCTCCACCGAGGCCCGCACCATGCCGGGCTCCGGGCTGGGCCTGGCCATCGTGCGGCAGGCCGCTGAGAACCACGGCGGCCGGGTCGCCGCGGCACGGGCCCCCAGCGGCGGCGCCCTGCTCGGGTTCTGGCTGCCCGGGCGGCCGACCGAGGACGCCGACCCCCAGAACGGCGGCACGGCCGCGAAGGCTTAAGCGGAAGCTGACTCAGCAGGTCACAGGCGCGTTCCCGCTCTGCGGAGGACGCGCCTGATGCCTCTTCTGAAGCAGGTACCGCATAAGGTCTTTATGGGTCAGGTCCCACGCCTGTGGAAACACAGGAGATCCAGGCCTCTTTTTCGGTCACCTCTTGTCCGGGTCTCAGCAGCATTTAAGGTGAACAGGCGAAGCTCCTCCTCATGAACGAACCCTCGAGCAACGCAGGCGGCGTCGGCGGCCTGGGCGACAACGGCGCCAACGAAGCGGCGCACCAGGACGTGAGCGACAGCTTCGGCGCGAACCCCGCCGCGTCCGGCGGCTCGGGGGCACAGGACCCCCAGGCGGTGCCGCCGCAGCAGGACGCGGTCCCCCCGACCGTCGCCTCCCAGCCGGCCGCGCAGACCCCGCAGGCCCCCGCGGACACGAACCCGACGCTGATCCAGCCGGCCGCCGGCCCCTCGGACCAGACCCTGGTCCAGCCCGCAGTCCCGGCCGCTGAGGCGTACCAGGCGCACCAGGCGCAGTCCGGCCCGGTCGGCCCCGCGGGCCCTGCGGGCCCCGGCCCGCAGGCGCCCCAGCCGCAGCCCGGCGCCGCCTTCGGCCCGGCCGCCCAGGCCCAGCAGCCCGGCGGCATGGGCACGCACCTGGGCCCCGGCCCCACGCCCCCGCCGAACTGGGCCGCCCCCTCCGACGGCACTGCCTTCCCGCCCTACACGCCCCCCGGCGGCACCGCCACGGCGCAGCGCTCCGGGCTGAGCGGCGGCAAGATGCTGCTCGCGGTGGCCGTGATCGCCGGCCTGATCGGCGGCGGCATCGGTACCGCGGTCACCTACGCGGCCAAGGACAACAGCAGCTCCTCCTCCGCGGCGGCGTCGAGCACGCGCTCCCCGCTGAACACCAACAACACCGCGCTGAGCACCTCCGGCAGCGTCACGCAGGTGGCCGCCTCCGTCATGCCGAGCGTGGTGGACATCCAGGTCACCACCTCGAACGGCAGCGGCGACGAGGGCACCGGGATCATCTACAGCTCGGACGGCCTGATCGTCACCAACAACCACGTGGTCGCCGCGGCCAACGCCTCGAGCCAGAGCAACGGCAACTCAAACGGGAACGGCAACGGCAACGGCAACCAGAACCCGTTCGGCGGCGGCAGCAGCGGCGGCAACGGGAACGGCAACGGCAACTCCAACGGCAATTCCAACTCCAGCAGCGGCCCGGCGACCATCACCGTCACGTTCAACGACGGCCGGACCGCCACCGCGCACATCGTCGGCACCGAGCCGCTGGCCGACCTCGCGGTGATCAAGGTCGACGGCGTGACCGGCCTGACCAAGGCCTCCTTCGCCGACTCCAAGAACCTGGCGGTGGGCCAGCAGGTGGTGGCCATCGGCTCGCCGCTGGGCCTGACCAGCACCGTCACCTCCGGCATCGTCAGCGCCCTGAACCGCCCGGTGGAGACCCAGGCCGAGGACGGCAGCACGGTGGTCCTGGACGCGGTCCAGACCGACGCCGCGATCAACCCCGGCAACTCCGGCGGCCCGCTGGTGGACATGCAGGGCAACGTGATCGGCATAAACTCCGCGATCGCCTCGAACACCCAGAACTCCGGCGGGCTCGGCGGCAGCCAGCAGCAGGCCGGCTCCATCGGCCTGGGCTTCGCGATCCCGATCTCGGAGGCGCTGCCCATCGTGGACGCCCTGGCCCAGGGCAAGCCCGCGCAGATCGCCTCGCTGGGCGTGGCCCAGTCCGGCAGCAGCGACACCACGACCCGCACCGCCGGCGGCTACAAGGTCGAGCAGGTCACCTCCGGCGCCCCGGCCGACAAGGCGGGCCTGAAGGCCGGCGACGTGATAACCAAGATCGGCGACCGGCTGGTCTACTCCTACCAGGACGTGGCCGCCGCGGTGCGCTCGCACCGCCCCGGCGACGTCGTCCCCATCACCTACACCCGCAACGGATCCTCCACGACCGTCAACGTCACGCTCGGGGTGCTGGCCACCCAGCCGGCCCAGTAGGGGCGGTAAGCGGCAGGCGTACCCTTGAGGGGTGTCTGACGAACGTGCTATCTCGGTCCTCCGCGCCGGCTTCGGCGCGGAGGCCGTTCCGTATCTGGCCGCGTGGGACCTCCAGCGTGAGGTTCACGCCCAGCGTGTCGCCGACGAGATCGGCGACACGCTGATCCTGTTGGAGCACCCCCCGGTGTTCACAGCAGGCCGGCGCACCACCCCCGTGGAGCGCCCCACCGACGGCACCCCCGTCATCGACGTCGACCGCGGCGGCCGCATCACCTTCCACGGCCCCGGCCAACTGGTCGGCTACCCGATCCTGCGGCTTCCCGAAGCGATGGACGTGGTCGGCCACGTCCGCCGGCTGGAGGAGGCGATGATCCGGGCCTGCGCCGAGCTGGGCCTGGAGACCACCCGGATCCACGGCCGCAGCGGCGTGTGGATCCTGGGCGAGCAGATCGAACGCGAAGACCTGGGCGGGCTGAAGCTCCAGCTGAAGACCGTCGGGGCCCCGGTCGAGGAGGACGAGGAGTTCGACCCGCGGCTGGCCGGCCCGGAGTACGCGCCCTCCAACGCCGGGCAGCGCAAGGCCGACCGCAAGCTGGCGCAGATCGGCGTGCGCGTGGCCAAGGGCGTCACCATGCACGGCTTCGCGATCAACTGCGACGTCGACCTGGCCTGGTTCGACAAGATCATCCCCTGCGGCATCCGGAACGCCGGGGTCACCTCGCTGTCCGCCGAGCTGGGCCGGGCCGTTACGGTCGAGGAGTTCGCGCCGCTGGTCGCCCGGCACCTGGACGACGTGGTTTCCGAGGCGTACGGGCTAGTCGGGGCCGTCAAGGAATAGTCCTGCGGGCACGTAGGCTGGTAATCGTAGGAATATGTGGTCCGCGCGGTACGCGGTATGCAGTGTCCACTGATGCAAGGAGACTCGAAGTGACGGCCGTCACCCCAGAACCAGAAGGCCGCAAGCTGCTCCGGCTTGAGGTCCGCAACAGCGCCGTCCCCATCGAGAAGAAACCCAGCTGGATCAAGACCCGCGCCAAGATGGGCCCGGAGTACACCGGCCTCAAGAGCCTGGTGCGCAGCGAGGGCCTGCACACGGTGTGCGAGGAGGCCGGCTGTCCGAACATCTATGAGTGCTGGGAGGACCGCGAGGCCACCTTCCTCATCGGCGGCGACCAGTGCACCCGGCGCTGCGACTTCTGCCAGATCGACACCGGCAAGCCCAAGGCCTATGACACCGACGAGCCGCGCCGCGTGGCCGAGTCGGTGCAGACCATGGGCCTGAAGTACGCCACCGTCACCGGCGTGGCCCGCGACGACCTGGAGGACGAGGGCGCCTGGCTGTACGCCGAGACCGTCCGCCAGATCCACGCGATGCTGCCCGGCTGCGGCGTCGAGCTGCTGATCCCGGACTTCCACGCCAAGCCCGAGCACCTCGCCGAGGTCTTCGGCAGCCGTCCGGAGGTGCTGGCGCACAACATCGAGACCGTGCCGCGCATCTTCAAGGAGATCCGCCCCGGCTTCCGCTACGAGCGCTCGCTGGACGTCATCCGGCAGGCCCGCGACTTCGGCCTGGTCACCAAGTCCAACCTGATCCTGGGCATGGGCGAGGAGCGCGAGGAGATCTCGCAGGCCCTGGCCGACCTGCGCGAGGCCGGCTGCGACCTGGTGACCATCACCCAGTACCTGCGGCCGTCCCCGCGGCACCACCCGGTGATGCGCTGGGTGAAGCCCGAGGAGTTCGTGGAGCTGGCCGAGGAGGCCCGCGAGATGGGCTTCGGCGTCATGTCCGGGCCGCTGGTGCGCTCCTCGTACCGCGCGGGGCGGCTGTACAAGGAGGCTGTCGAGGCGCGCGAGGCGGCGGCTGCCGGCGCCGGCGTCCCGGCGTGACGTTCGCCGCATCGGCCGGGGCAGCTCAGCCGGGCTTGAGCGCGAAGCGTAAAGAAGTTTATTAGGACGTTGCTATATACGACCCCGGTCCAGGACGGACCGGGGTCGTTTCATATAGCGGGTGCGGGGAATGCCCGGCATTGCGCAACGCGTTACCACGAGTTGACCCGCTACACCAGACCCTGTAACAAAGAAACCTGATAGTGGTGGTGGCCCGCCACCGGCTCCGTTCCCCGACGTCCCGCTTTTTCTTCTGGTCGAGGTTCCGCAATGAGCACCGCAACGTCCTCCGCACCCACTCCCCCGACTCCCACCGCGGCGTCCTCCGTCCGCACGATGATCCTCACCTTCGAACGCCGGGTCCTGCGGGCCGGCGGGCAGCGGGGCGCCTTGGCGAACGCCCGCGCCGCCGTGCTGGAGGGCCAGGAGCGCGCCGCGCTGCGCGCCGAGGCCCACGAGTCGCTCACCAGGATGAGCGTCGGAGGGCGGTAACCGGCGCCGATAAGCCCGAACTGGTTTACCACCGGGCGCCGGCACCACGTATCCTGCGTGGCATGGCACGCGACACCACGACGAAGACCCCCGCCGGCGGGGATGCGCCCAAGAAAAAGGGCCGGCTGACGCAGATCCGCGAGGTCTACGGGATGACCCGCAAGGAGGATCCCAAGCTTCCGCTGGTTCTGGCCGCCTGGGCCGCGGGCGCCCTGGTGGTGTTCGTGGTGCTGGGCTTCCTGCTCGGGTCTCCGGTGTTCTACGGGATCTTCGGCATCCCGGTCGCGGTGCTCGCCGCGATGATCGTCTTCGGGCGGCGGGCGCAGCGTGCGGCCTACTCCTCGATCAAGGACCAGCCCGGCGCGGCCGCCTCGGTGCTGGACACCCTGCGCCGCGGCTGGGACGTCACCCCCGGCGTGCGCTTCAACCGGCAGCAGGACATGATCCACCGGGTGCTCGGCCGCCCGGGCATCATCCTGGTCGGCGAGGGCAACCCGAACCGGCTCAAGGCGCTGTTCACCGAGGAGCGCCGGCACCTGACCCGGCTGTTCGGCCCGGACGTGCCGCTGGTCGGCCAGGACATCGTGGCCGGCGACGAAGAGGGCATGGTCCCGCTGGGCAAGCTGAACAAGACGGTGATGCGGCTCAAGCCGGCCACCGGCAAGGGCTACCTGCGACCGGCTCAGGTGCAGGAGTACCAGAACCGGCTCAAGGCCGTCGGGCCGAACATGCCGATCCCGAAGGGGCCGATGCCGCGTAACGGCAAGATGCCGCGGGGCCAGATGCGCTGAATCGTCGCAAGCCACGTCAGCCGGCCGTAACTCCGGCGAAACGCCATGGAACGCACGACGGCCCGCGACCGGTGATCCGGTCGCGGGCCGTCGGCGTTCGCGGGGTGGGCGGCCGGGGGGGGTGGTAGCAGTACCGACGGCCTGTATGCGTAGCGCGGACGGGCTAGCGGGTACTGATGATCATCGTGCGCGCGATCCGGTCGTGCAGGCCGCGGCCGTCGGCGTCCCAGACCACCGGCGGGATGACCAGGAACAACAGCACGGTGCGCATGCCGATCGCGTACAGCGAGGCCCGGCCGCCCTGGTCGGAGCCGACCCGCAGGCCCAGCAGCGACATCCCCAGGGTCGAGCCGCTGATCGACAGCCCCACCAGGTAGATCACCGCCAGCGCGCTGAGCGCCGCGAACTGGCCGTTGCGCAGGAGCCGGTCGCCGACCAGCAGGTAGGCCGCCCCGTAGGCGATCGCCCAGTCGATCATCAGCGCGCCCAGCCGGCGGCCCATCGAGGCCATCGAGCCCGGACCGGTGCGCGGGAGGCCAAAGCGCTGGCCGGAATAGTCGGACGAGGTCATGGCGTCCACGGTACCCCGCACGGTTTCGCACTCCGTCACCAGCGTCGGGTGGAGCGCTTGCCGTAGTGCCGAACGGCCCGCGGGGTAAGTTGGAAGCGTGCCGGGCTCTGTGTAACACGCCGGAAACAAAAGGGACACGGCCGGGAAACCCCCCGGTCCTACGGTCACAGGAGTGCCCGTTGGGTCCCGGCCCCGGTGGCGAAAGGCTACCGGCCGGTGAGAGTACTCAAAGGAGTAGTGGATGTTCTCGAACGCCGACGAGGTACTCAAGTACCTCAGGGACAACGACGTGAAGAGCGTCGACGTGCGGTTCTGCGACCTGCCCGGTGTGATGCAGCACTTCACGGTGCCGGTCGAGTCGTTCGACGCCGACGTCTTCGCACACGGACTGGCCTTCGACGGTTCCTCGATCCGCGGCTTCCAGGCCATCCACGAGTCGGACATGCAGCTGCTGCCCGACCCGACCACGGCGCGCCTGGACCCGTTCCGCGCCGAGAAGACCCTCAACATCAACTTCTTCATCCACGACCCGCTGACCGGTGAGGCCTACTCCCGCGACCCGCGCAACGTGGCCAAGAAGGCCGAGGCCTACCTGGCCGGCACCGGCATCGCCGACACGTGCTACTTCGGCCCGGAGGCCGAGTTCTACGTGTTCGACGACGTGCGCTTCACCTCCGGCCCGCAGGAGAGCTACTACCACATCGACGCCGAGGCCGCGTTCTGGAACACCGGCCGCGCCGAGGAGGGTGGCAACCGCGGGTACAAGCCGCGCGTGAAGGGCGGCTACTTCCCGGTGGCCCCGAACGACCACTACACGGATCTGCGCGCGGTCATGAGCCGCACGCTCATCGAGTCCGGCCTGATCGTCGAGCGCCAGCACCACGAGGTCGGCTCGGCCGGCCAGGCGGAGATCAACTACAAGTTCAACACCCTGCTGGCCGCCGCCGACGACCTGATGCTGTTCAAGTACATCATCAAGAACGTCGCCTGGAACGCCGGCAAGACCGCCACCTTCATGCCCAAGCCCGTCTTCGGCGACAACGGTTCGGGCATGCACTGCCACCAGAGCCTGTGGAAGGACGGCGTCCCGCTGTTCTACGACGAGGTCGGCTACGCGGGCCTGTCGGACACCGCCCGGCACTACATCGGCGGCCTGCTGAAGCACGCCCCGTCGCTGCTGGCCTTCACCAACCCGACGGTGAACAGCTACCGCCGCCTGGTCCCCGGCTACGAGGCCCCGGTGAACCTGGTCTACTCCCAGCGCAACCGCTCGGCGTGCATCCGCATCCCGATCACCGGCTCGAACCCGAAGGCCAAGCGCATCGAGTTCCGCTGCCCGGACCCGTCCTCCAACCCGTACCTGGCCTTCTCCGCCATGATGATGGCCGGCCTGGACGGCGTGAAGAACAAGATCGAGCCCATGGCCCCGGTCGACAAGGACCTGTACGAGCTCCCGCCGGACGAGCACGCCTCGATCCCGCAGGTCCCCGGCAGCCTCCCGGCGGTCCTGGACTCGCTGGAGGCCGACCACGGCTACCTGCTCGAGGGCGGCGTGTTCACGCAGGACCTGATCGACACGTGGATCTCTTACAAGCGCGAGCGCGAGGTCGACCCGGTTCGTCTGCGGCCGACGCCGCACGAGTTCGAGCTGTACTTCGACATCTAAGATGATGAGCTGACCTGCGGAAACGCAGTTCGGACCATCAGCACCACCTGGTATCGCCCCAGGTCGGCAAGTCGCTGACCTGGGGCGATACGTCTTTACAGATGTCCGAGGATCCCTCATGTTCTCGACAGTTGGGCCCAAAATGGGCCCGCCGCCCAGGTCGAACGCGTCCTCGCGGCCGGGGTTCCGGGCGGACCTCCGGGACCGTCCGTGTCGTTCGCTCGCAGCGACCTGACAGCCCCCTTTCCCCGAGTACGGATCGCGGCTTCGCCTCGCGGAATCCCCTGGACCGACACCGGCCGAGAGCAGCGGGCTCATCTGCTGCTCGGCGCCCTCCGCAGACATCGTGCTGGACATGTGAGCGGATCGTCAGCCGGCTGAGGCAGCCCGCCAGGCGCTGTACGCGGTGAGGGCCGAGACCCGGATCCAGATGAGCACGAGCGCGATGTAGAGCGCTGCCGCGTAGACCCGGAACGGGTCCGAGCCGGTGCGCAGGGCCAGGGCGGAGGTGGCGGTGACGTAGGTGCCGAGCGGGAAGGTGAACGACCACCAGGCGAGCGAGAAGGGCAGGCCGGACCGCTTGGTGCGGACCGTGATCGCGACCGTCAGGAAGGTCCACAAGGTGGCGAATCCCCAGACCGGCACGCCGAACACGATGCCGAACGCTTGCAGCGCGGTGGAGTACGGAGCGCCGATGGCGGTCGCGGCGACAGCGCCGAGCGCATTGGCCGCGGTGATGGACTGGCCCAGCGGGCCGAGGACGATCCACAGCGTGGGCTCGGTCCGAGCCGGACCGACCTTGTGCAGAGCCATCCGCGAGCAGATCAGGACCGTGGCGATCGCGGAGACCGCCAGGCTCAGGCCGAACAGGGCGTAGCAGCACAGCAGGAAGGCGAGTCTGGCCTGACCGGCCGCCGCGTGCGGGACGAGCAGCGCGCCGGTGGCCGCGGAGACCATCGGCGGGACCATGCACATCAACCAGCCGATGGTCACATTGTCCAGCGGCACCGGCTCGCCGGTGAACAGCAGATAGAGCACGGCCGCGGCGCACGCCAAGCCCACCAGCGTGCCCACGAACCACAGGACCCAGGCGATGTCCGACGCGGCGCGGTCTCCGAACACCGCTCCGCCGTAGAGCAGCGTGCCGGCGCCGACCACGAGGATCGCGACCGGCGGGGCACCGTTGAAGTGCGCCGTGGTCAGATCGGTCAGCCGGCCGCGGACCATGTCGGGGTGGCGCCGCCACTGGATCGCGGTGAGCGCCACCAGCACGATCAGCAAGACTGCCGAGAGCGCCCACACCACCGTCGCGGCGGTGTGCAGCCCGGAGAAACGCTGGGGCAGTGTCGCGGCGGCGACCGCGACGATTCCCGTGCCCATGACCGAGGTGTACCAGTTCGCCGCGACGTTCGAGACCATCAGCCCGAGGCAACCACGAATCGTCGCCATGGACCAGACAGTAGGCACGCCATCCGCACCCTGCCCTGTAGGCCAGCCTTGTGGGTTAGAAGGCCGACTGTTCAGCGCGACGCGGTACCGCCGACTGGCTCGCCCTGCCGCGTCGCCGGTGCCAGCTGCTGCGGGGCGCCGGCGCGGATGCCGAAGAAGCCGACGAGGGCACCGAACGCAGTGACGCCCGCGGCGATGGCGAAGCTGAGCGCGTAACCGTCGGCCGAGGCGTCCGACGGGCTCACGCCGGCGCTGCGCAACGCGGCGGCATGGCTTGCTCCCACGGACACCAGCGCCGCCAGGCCGAGGGCACTGCCGATCTGCATCGACGCGTTGTTCATGCTCGTCGCGATGCCGGCGTCCTCGCCGGTGGCGCCGTCCACCCCGGCGACGGTGGATCCCACCAGCACCAGGCCGCCACCGAGCGGGACGAGAAGCAGCCCGGGCAGGATGTCGGCGGCATAGGTCCCGTGCGCCGGGAGGCCGGCCAGCGTGAGGTAGCCGAGCGTCGTGATCGCCAGGCCGCCGGCGTTCAACGCCCGCACGCCGAAGCGGCGCAGCAACCGCGGCGCCAGAACCGTCGCGCTGAACAGGATGACCAGCCCGAAAGGCACGAAGGCGAAGCCCGCCGCCAGCGGTGGGAAGCGCAGCTGCCGCTGGACGTACAGGCTCAGTGAGAAGAAGAACGTGGCGAAGCCGACGTAGTAGCAGACTCGGACGATATTGGCAGCACTGCGGTTGCGCGACCGCAGGAACGCCAGCGGCACCAGCGGCAGTGCGACCCGCGCCTCGACCCACAGAAACGCGACCAGCAGCGCGGCACCGATGCCGATCCACCCGAGGACCGGAAAGCACAGCCACGGCCGATTCCCCTTCTCCAACAGGCCGAACACGGCTGCCGACAGTCCCGCGGTGACGAGCACGGCTCCCGCGACGTCGGGCCGGCCGCGCCGGGCCGCGGCCCGGCTCTCGGAGACGAACCGACGGGTGGCAGCGAACGCGACCACAGCGATCGGCAGGTTGATGAAGAAGATCCAGCGCCAGGACGCCACGTCGATCACCACGCCCGACACCACGACGCCCAGCGCCGCGCCCAGCCCGGCCAGCCCGCTCCAGATCGCCATCGCCCGGGCCCGTTCCCGCGGCCTGTCGAACAGCAGCGTCACCAGGGCCAGCGCGGCCGGGCTGACCAGCGCCGCTCCGACACCCTGCACGAGGCGGGCGGCGACAAGCATTCCGGCGTTCGGCGCGAGCCCTGCCGCGGCCGACGAGAGCGCGAAGACTCCCAGGCCGGTCAAGAACATCCGGCGCCTGCCCAGCAGGTCTCCGAGCCGTCCGCCGAGGATCAGCAGCCCGCCGTAGGTGACGGTGTAGCCGTTGACGACCCAGGCCAGGCCAGTGGACGAGAAGCCCAGATCGCGCTGGACCGGCGGCAATGCGATGTTCACCACGGTGACGTCCAGCAGCAGCATCACCTGCACGAGACAGATGGTGCCCAGAGCCCACCAGCGGCGGGACTCCGGTCCTGAGACCGGGTTGGTCGAGTTCATCAGCGGTTCTCCCTGTCGGCGCGGCCCGTGTTGGCCGTCACACCCAGGTGAACGCGCGCCGGACGGGAGCACTTGGCCGCAAAGCTGGACGGGGAAGCCTCAAATCCGGCGGTCCGCGCCGACACGTACCGGGGCCTCCCACGGACGAGACCCGCCGATCAGCCGAGGTCCTTCGCCAGGGCGTTGAGATGGGAGATCTGCCGACCCATGCCGCCGAGCCCGGTCAGGGGGTTCAGAGCGTGCGGCCAGACAGACCGCGCGAGCCGGAAATGATGCCCGCCCGCGAGGACGACCACCGGGTCGAGGTCGAGGAGTCCCCGGTCGCGCGCCTGCGCGGCCAGCTGCTCCGGGCCGATACTGCCGACCGCGCCGAAGGCGAGGTCGTAGGGCGCGACGATGTCGTCAAGGCCTAGGAGGCCGTGCACTGAGGAGAGGATCAACAGCCGGCGCGGTTGTAGGGCCTCGGCCGCCCTGCGGCAGGCGCGATGGTAGGCACCGGTGTAGAGCTCTCCAGCGGGAGCCGGATGATCGAGTTTGCGGCTGCCGCACGTGATGACGATGAGCTCGGCTGCGGCGAGCGGATGGCGGTGCTGTGGTACGGGCATGGGCAGCCTTTCCAAAACAGGCGGCATTTGGGGTACGGGACCGGCTTCAGAGAGCGCCGCCGCGACCAGGTGCATGGTCCCCGGCGATGAGTGTCGGCAGCGGTTCCCCGCAGTCGGCGCATATGACGACGGCCGGTCCTCCGTGCCGACAGGTGTGTGTGGACCGGGGCGCTGATCGGGCCGCTGATCGGGGCGGCGACGCCGTCGGTCCGGGCAAGTACCGCAGGCCCCATTCCCGCAGCCCGATCAGGATCGTCTCAAGCTCGCGGCCGGCCTCGGTGAGGTGGTACTCGAAGCGTTCGGGCCGCTGCTCGTATCGACGGCGTTCGAGCACTCCCGAGTCCTCCAGGGCGCGGAGTCTCCGAGTGAGCACGTCGCGGGGCATGCCGGTGTTCGCGGCGATGTCCGCGAACCGGTGCACGCCGAGCAGGGCCTCGCGCAGAACCAGGAGCGACCAGCGATCGCCCACGAGCACCAGCGTGTCGGCGATCGGGCAGGGGCGCGGGAGCGTGAGGGGCATGGCGCCATTCATCCACAGGTTGGTTTGTTTGCCAAACTCACTGAGCCTATGATCGGGCGAGGCCACTTCGGCCCAGGAGGACTCCGATGACCCACCGTTCCGACGGCGACCGTGACACACGTACTGTGACCACGCTCGTGTACCCCGGCGTGCGCCTGCTCGACGTCACGGGACCAGCCGAGGTCTTCGCCTCCGCCAACGATTTCGGCGCACGCTACCGACTGCGCATGGTCTCCCTCGGCCGCCGCGACGTGGAGACCTCAGCCGGCGCCCGGTTGAGCGCGGACGGCGAGGTCGAGCGGTCCATGGGAGACAACGATGTCGTGCTGATCCCGGGCGGGCCGCACTGGAAGGAGTCGGTCAGGAACGACGCGCTTCTCGACGCGGTCCGCGTCCTGGACACGACCAGCCGCTGCACCGCCTCCGTGTGCACCGGGGCATTCCTGCTGGCCGCGGCGGGTCTGCTCGACGGACGGCGCGCCACGACCCACTGGCGGCACACCGCAGAGCTGGCAATCCGCCATCCCAGCGTGCGCGTCGACCCCGACGCGCTGTTCGTGCGCGACGGCCGGATGATGACCTCCGCCGGGGTCAGCGCGGGGATCGACATGGCGCTGGCGCTCGTGGAAGAGCACCACGGGGCCGAGACCGCCAGGGCGGTGGCCAAGGACATGGTCGTGTTCATGCAACGCCCGGGCGGCCAGTCACAGTTCAGCGTGCACTCGCAGGCACATCCCACGCGTCACGGGCTGCTGCGCGGCCTGCTTGACACGGTCGTCGCCGACCCGGGAGCCAACCACACGCTGACGGCGATGGCTCGGCGGACCGGAATCAGCGAGCGGCACGTCACACGACTCTTCCACGACGAAGCGCACACCACCCCGGCGCGCTATGTCGAGCGGGTCAGGCTCGAAGCCGCACAAGTGATGCTGGAGCGCGGCGACGAACCATTGGCGACGATCGCGCGCCGTACCGGATTCGGCTCACCCGAGTCGATGCGCCGCGCCTTCGCGAAGCACCTCGATGTCACGCCCGGCGCCTTCCGATCCCGATTCCGCACCACGGGCGCCAGCGCCCGGTCAGCGGACGTCGAGCCGCGACCCGCGGCCGGGGCGCCGGGTCCTGCGGGGCCGGTCCACTAACACACGGCCGTTCGGCATCGGGCCCGGAGTGGGCCCGTCGAGAGCGCGAACTCATCGGGAACCCCGGCCCAGACCGGAAAGTGGGCGTCAACCGGCCAGGCCGAGGAAGCGTCGCGCGAGATGCAACATCTGTACACGCGGGGTGTCGTCACGGTTCGCGATGAGCGGGTGCATGACCGCGGATGTAGAGCAGGCGCATGCCGCGCCTCTATGAACTCGCGGAGAATGAAGGCTTCGCGTGGCTCCAGCTCGGTGGCTGAAAGCGGCCCGGCCGGCTGGTGGTCTTGCGCTCCCGCTTCGGGCCCGACGGGCCCATTTTGGGCCCACTCTTTTCAGGGCGCGTATAGCTTCTAAATGTCGAAGTAATCGACATGAAAACCCCTGACCTGCGGTAACGCGTGATTGTCTGACCCGCGGAAACGCGGTTCAAAGGATGTGCACCACCCTGTATCGCCCCAGGTTGGCAAGTCGCCGACCTGGGGCGATACATATTACGGGATAGCTGAAGGGACATCACGGCGTCTGGACCCCGCGGCCGGTCACGCTGCAAGTCCTGGTCACGGCCACCGGGACGAGGCGGCGGGTCGAGGAATCGTTCCAAGCCAGAAAGGGCCTGACAGGCCGATGAGCACCAGGTCCACCGCTATACCTCCTGGGCTTGCTGGACGGTACTCGCGATGCTCATCCCGATCTGCGGCTGCCGTACTGGCGAGGCGGCCGGAACATCGTGGTCATGCGATGTTCGGACGGCATGGTGCTCTCGTCCTGGGCTACGACCTTCGCGGTCTCCCGGGCCCGATCGCTTCCTTGTTCAGCTCCGCAGCTCGTAGATCAGGTTGAACGGGGTCTCGGTCGCCCGGCGGAAGTACTTGTAGCCCGCCTCGACGGCTACCTCTCGGGTGCGCGCCTCGCCTGCTCCGGCGCCGAGCGCCCGACCGACCGGTTGCGCCTGCGAGGCGGGCACGCAGATCAGCGAGGAGGCGCCGTAGAAGGCCCTGCCGAGCGGGTTCAGGTTGTCGGCGAGGCTGTCCTCCGCGTGCGGTTCGACCAGCATCACCACGCCCCCTTCCGCCAGCCGCGTCCGGCAGTGGGAGAGCACCCCGACCGGGTCGCCCATGTCGTGCAGGCAGTCGAAGAAGGTGATCAGGTCGTACGGGCCGCCGCCGAAGTCAGCTGCCCCGGCCACTTCGAAGTCGGTACGTTTGGCCAGTCCGTCCCCCTTCGCCAGCTCGCTGGCCTTCTCGATCGAGGGCGGGTGGGAGTCGAAGCCGGTGAACCGGGAGGCGGGAAAGGCCTGCGCCATCAGCATCGTGGAGTAGCCGAACCCGCAGCCGATGTCGGCGACGCTGGCCCCGGTGCGCAAACGCTCCACCGTGCCGTCCAGGGCCGGCAGCCATTCCTGCACCAGGTGCGCCGCGTAGCCGGGCCGGAAGAATCGGGCGGTGCCGACGAACAGGTCCGGTTGGTGCTGCTCCCAGCCGACGCCGCCGCCCTCGACGAAGGCACGCTCCAGCTTCTCGCGGGTCTCGTGCTGAGCTGCCGCCATGAATGACTGGAAGCCACCGAGCGCGAAGAAGGGGCTGTCTTCGTCGCAGAAAACTGTCACCTGCTCCGGGGTGAGCCGGAATCGCCCGTCCTGTTCGAGGGCCACGTAGCCGCTGGCGGCCATCGCAGCCAGCCACTCGCGCACGTTGCGCTCCTGCGTGCCGGTCTTCCCGGCCAGCTCCGCGGCGGTGAGGGGTTTTCCGTCCGCCATTGCCCGGAAGAGCCCAAGATGGTCCCCGATCGCGAGCAGCGGCGCGATAGTCACCGCGCCCAGGTCGGTGACGACCCGGCCGAGCAGGTTCTCCAGCACGTTCTCGTCGAGCGTCATATCCCGGACGACGTCCAGATTGACGAAGCGCGGCGCCCCGGTGCATGCCTCCTGCATCTCCTCGGCGAGGTGCCGGGTCTCGGGCAGGTCGCTGTTCTTCATCGCCTCCTCATAGGAGGGAAACTCCACAATCTGCATGTAGTGCGAGGGCTTCTCGCGGTCCTTCCCGATCGTGGCGTGGTGGGCGGTCCGCTTGCCCTGGGTGATCCGCAGCCACTCGTCCATGATCCCGTCTACGCGGTCGGACTGGGTGGTTTCGTATTCAATGACCTGCACGAACGTCATGCTGATCAACCCCTTTCGGAGGTACAGGAACAGCGTCCCGTTCGCACCGAATTACCACAACTCGAAGAATCTGGAGGCTCCTGCTTGGGAGCAGGGGCCGGCGCCGTCGTCACGCATATGATGATCAACGATCGTTGCTTCGCCTCTTCGGCCACCCCAGTCACATCGGCAACGATCTACGGCTGCCGTGCCAGACCGCCGCCGCGTTCTGGCACCGTGCCCACGCGTTCTTCACCGAAGCAGTCATCGCCGTTGCCAGGGTTCTGACCGACAACGGCCCCTGCTACCGCTCCCACCTGTGGCGCGACACCCTGGCCGACGCCGGGATAACCCACAAGCGCACACGGCCGTATCGGCCCCAGACCAACGGCAAGGTCGAACAATTCAACAGAACCCTGATGGACGAATGGGCCTACACCCGGCCCTACCGCAGCGAGCAAGAACGACGCGACGCCTTCCCCGGATGGCTCCCACACCGACAATCACCACCGCGGACACACCGCGCTGAAGGGCCTACCGCCAGCCAGCCGCGTCACCAACCTCACGGGGCAGTACACGCGGAGAACTTCGAGGCGTTCGTGACGGGCCTCGTCATGCCATCGACCAAGGTAGAGCCCTACCGTTCCCCGACGGCGCGCGGCCATGGATAGTCCGGGTCCGCGGTGATCGCCACCAGATGCGGAGCGTTGCGCGGGAAGACCCAGACGCGTCCCAGGGTGCTGGTGGCGGTGACCGTGGCCTCGTCCAGGGCGACTTCGGCGAACGGGTTGGACGAGCAGGCCACTGCCAACCACTGCAGCGTGTGCTGCCCGTCGTCAAGGGTCAGCGCGACCCAGCCGACGCTGCCGTGGCTCGCCGACTCCCCGGCGAGGGCACGGTACCCGGCGTGGCCGGACGAGGCCATCGTCCCGTCGACGTCCAGCCAGTCGCTGGCGCGCCACGCAGTGGCCCGCAGGGTCTCCGACCAGTGCCAGTCCTCCGACCGCGGGTCGTGGCGCTCGTCATGCGCACGGAGTCGCACCAGGCTCATCACCGACAGCGAGCCGTCGGAGTACACGATGAAGTCTCCGTCGGGGGCCTCACGGTTCCGCCAACGTTCGTGCACGTGGTCAGGAGGATCAGGCACCGCTTCGTAGAGGTTCACAGCGGCCATGATGTTCGAAGCGCTGGAGACAAGTCCAGCTCGCCGAATCCGGATCCGATCTCCAGCCTGAGCGATGGTCGTCAGACTACGAGCCGCGGGCCAGCGAGCCACGGCACCGAGTCGGGCAGCACGTACCGCACTGACTTCGCCAAGAAGCCTCCATCCGACGGATCGCCTCACCTGTAGGGCCTCGTAGGCAGGGTGGGCCCAAAGTGGGCCGCCTGTACCCACTCGCCGCGTTTCTGCAGGTCAGAGGTTTTCATGTCTATTACTTCGACATCTAGAGATGCGCTCAGGTCAGCTGCCTGCGGCGCAAGCGCCAAAGCGCTAGCTGACCAGCATTAAGACTGTTGGGCGCCTTTTATTGATCACGGGTGTTTTCGAGCCTCATTTGGGCCCGAAATAGGCCGGATGATCTTGGTTCGACAGTCTCAGAACGTCGATCGCGGTGGGTCCGCGAGCCGCTACGGCTCGCGGACCCACCGTCGTTTGTTGCCTAACGTGGTCCCAGAGGCGACGGAGGACGGATGCCGAGGTGGCGGAGTGCGGATGCCGCCGCTCCCGCGCCGCACATGCCGTGGGCGCCCGGACCAGGCGGGGTCGCAGCCGAGCACAGGTAGACGCCGGGTAGGCCGGCGGAGTACGGGTCGAGCGCGGGGCGGGCTCCGAGAAGGAGCTGGCGCGGCGCTTTCGCCCCTGTGAGGATGTCGCCGCCGACGAAGTTGGGATTGGCTGCGGCGAAGTCGGTCGGCCGGGTGACGTGCGCCCCGATGATGCGCTCGCGAACGCCCGGGGCGAACCGCTCGAGCTGCTTGATGATGGCGTCGGTGGCGTCGCCGTCGTAGCCGTGCGGAACGTGGGCGTAGGCCCACACAGGATGTACGTCGCCGACCGAACGGCTCGGATCAGCCAGGTACTGCTGGCCGACGAGTACGAAGGGGCGTTCGGGCATGCGTCCGGCCGCGACGGTTCTTTCCGACAGCGCCACCTCGGCGCAGCTGCCGCCGAGGTGGACGGTGCCGGAGCGTCGCGCGTACTCGTTCGTCCAGGGCACGCCGCCCTCGACCGCCAGATCGAGTTTGAATGCGGCCGGGCCGCGGCGGAATCGCCGATAGGCGTTCCGTACCCGGCCCGGCAGCTGATCGCCGTAGAGGCAGGCGACCTGGCCGGGGTCGAGATCAAGGAGAGTCACTTCAGCCGGCGGGATCTGCTTGATGTCGGTGACGTGCACGCCGGTCTCGATCGTGCCGCCGTGCTCACGCAGCACTCGTTCCATGCTGCGAGCGATGGCCTGGGAGCCGCCTTCGGCGACCGCCCATCCCGCAGCGTGGCCGGCGGTGAGGATGCCGAGTCCGATCGCCGAGCTGAACGGATCGGACAGCGGGCGGTAGGCGTGGGCAGCGACTCCGGCCCACAGTGCCCGCGCCTGGGGGGTTTCGAACAGGCGCGCCACGATGGCGGCCGGCAGCAGTATCGGCAGGCCGAGGCGCAGGAGCAGGAAGGGGTGAGTGGGGATGCGCAGCATGGGGCCCATCACGTCCGGGGCGAGTGACTCCCAGTGACGTACCGACGGTCCGAGGAGCCGCCGGTAGCGGTCGCCGTCGGGGCCGAGGCCGCACGCAGTCTGCTGCACGGAGCGGAACAGGACGCCGGCTGTCCCGTCATCGAGTGGATGGACGCAGTCGACATCCGGCAACAGCCACCGCAGTCCATGACGTTCCAGCTCGAGTGCGCGCAGCGCCGGTGAAGTCACGGCCATCGGATGGATGGCCGAGCAGTGGTCGTGCAGCAGCCCCGGCAGGATGGCTTCATGGCTGCGGGTTCCTCCGCCGACTTCGTCCGCGGCTTCCAGGACCGTGACTTGCAGTCCTGCCTTGGCCAAGAGGGCGGCGGCCGCGAGCCCGTTGGGTCCGGAGCCGACGACGACCGCGGACGTCATCACATGCGATCCAGCGTCTTCGACGGCCGAACCTGCTGTGGCGGGATGTGAGCGCTCTCCATCAGGCGCGACGCGTCCGGTGCCGGCGACGCGGCCCCCCGGGCGAGTCGCCGCACGTGCCGTCCCACATTCATGTAGAAGCGGTCCGAGAGGAACACCGCGTCCGCGATGACCATCGAGCCGGAGAACATCGGGAGCCCCATGAGTACCGCGATGCTCAGATGCATACCGAGCAACATGGACAGCACGACGTACTTGAGTCGGCCGAACAGCGCGAACGGGAACGCCACCTGCACCAGGACGGTCAGGTAGGCGACGACCGCGATCATCATCGGATGGCTGTCCGCCATGGCGGAAAGCGCCGGCCAAGGCCGGAACAGACTGAGGTTGAGAACGTAGTGAAGAGCTGTCCCGTGATCCCAGTCGCTGCCCTGCACCTTGTAGAGACCCGCTGTGGCGTAGAGGATGCAGATCTGAGCACCGATGACGACCATGGCGCAGTTGTGCAGCACCGTGACCAGAATCTGTCTTGCCACGCCGAGCTGCCGGGCATGCTCGGACGCTGCGACCCGTGCGAACACAGGCCTGCGCCGGTAGCCGGACCCTCGGAGCCGGGCCCTGCGTGAGTCGAGCGACCAGCGCCGACCGCAGGCGATGCCGACCATGTAGATGCTCATGAGGGTGATCAGGTTGTCGCCGCCATCCGTCATCAGGATGGACCTGGCGTAGAACGAGGTCACCACGAGCGCGAACAAGATCGAGAGCATCCTGGTCCGCCAGCCGAGCATGAACAGCACGCAGACCACGAGCGCCAGTGCGTAGCAGGCTTCGAAGTAGACGGGTCGGTCCGAGAAGCTCAGCAGGCTGAACCAGCCTGTGTGCTTCAGCAACTCTCGGGACAGCGTGGGCGTCAGCGGGGAACCCGGGCCCCAGAGCTCGTCGCGGTGCGGGAATTCCCGCAGCAGATAGGCGAGATAGATCAGGCCGTATCCGATGCGCAGCGCGGCGGCGGCGTACAGCGAGATCGGCCGCTCGGTGAGGGCGACTCCGAACGCGTCAAGGCGGCCCACCACACGCAGCAGGCCGGCACCGCGGGCCTGCAAGTCCTCATGTCCCGATGTGGATGTCACGGTCGATCCCTGCTCACTTGCCACGAGACGGCACCTTCCACCACGGTAGGTTTCTGATATCGGCGGCGGGCTGCGCCGGGCGCGGGCCACCGGGCGCGGCCTGCGCCGCGATGGGCTGCGTCACCACACGCAGCTGGATGCTGTCGAAATGGCCCTTGCGATGGGCCTCGACCCGGTCGGCGGCGATGTTCCGCAGGTAGTCCCGCACCAACACCGCCCAGTCCGAACCGGCCTGATCGCCGGTGCCGAACGCGTCGACATAGGCGGACCAGGCCCTGCGCAGCGTGTTCTGCGCGGTGTGGCTCGGAAAGACGTCGTGCTTGATCGCCGCGTTGTCCAGAGCGGACAGGTCGAACCAGGGACTGATCTGAGGCCTGCCGTCCGGCCCGGCGCTCATCGTCCTGGCCGAGATCTGCCAGTTGCCTGACTGGGGCTCCGGCGCGAACAGCTGCCAGTTCTGATCGAAAGCCGGGTCGATCCAGGCGTTGATCTGCCTTGCATAGCGCTGTGAAATGGGATTCACCGGCGCAACGTAGAGCCCGACCATCAGCAGATGCGCGACCGTGCCCACCAGGCAGACCGCGACCGCGGCACCGGTCAGCGCCCGCAGCGGGCGCGAGAGGCCCGCCAGCCCGGGCGGCGTGGGCTCGGCCGTCGCCACAGGCTCGGCAAGGACCTCGGCCTGGTCCTCGAGCGCCTCCGAATCACGTTGCCTCACATCCACCGAATCAAGTCCCTTAGCACGCGGCGACACTTGGCCCTGCTCATCCTGCTGCTCCAATCGATGAACCTCGTGACACACCGTGCGGGTCCGGGCCCGGCCGCGTCGGCGCGCTCGCTGAACAGGCCGGTGCGCCGCCGGCGGATTCCGTGGTGGTCGTTTCTGCGGGGCGGCGCCCGACGGTGACGGATCTCCGTCAGGCGCCGCCGGCACGGTCCTCGTCAGGGGGTGCATTCACCTCGTCCTGTGATGTCACGGACCGTTTTGATCACCGGCGAGCCCAGGGGACGCCGGCTGAGTCATCAAGAACCGCTGCGCCACCCGCCGCCGCTGCCTCCCGACGAGCTGCCGCTGTAGCCGCCCGACGAGCTGCCGCTGTAGCCACCTGACGAGCCGCCGCTGTAGCCACCCGACGAGCTGCTGTAGCCACCCGACGTGCTGTCACCCGAAGAGTGGCAGGACTCGCACGGCTTGGGCGCCGGAGGCGGCTGCGGGTGCGGGTGCTCGGAGCACGGGCACGGCTTGGGCTGCGGAGGCTTGGGCTGGCAGGGCTGGCACGGGGGCGGAGGGGGCGGGGTGTGGCAGCACTCGCCTCCACCAGTGTTGCCTCCGCCAGTGTTGCCTCCGCCGGTGGTGCCTCCGCCGGTCGTGCCGCCACCGACGCTGCCACCCTGCGTCGTCGTGCCGCCCACGGTCCCGCCGACCGTGGAGCCGCCGGTCGTCGTGGTCGTACCACCGGTGCTGGTGGTCGTCGACGTGCCGCCGGTCGTGATCCCACCGGTGGTGATGCCGCCGGTCGTGATTCCACCGAGCAGACCGCCGGACAGCAGACCGTTGGAGGTGCCGCCGGTCAAAAGGCCGCCGGAAAGGAGTCCTCCGGTCGCCGCCGTACCACTCGTGGTGGCACCCGTCGTGCCGGTGGTGCCGGCCGTGCCGGTGGTGCCGAGCGTGGCCGTGGTGGTCCCCGTAGTGGTGGTGGCGCACTGAGGCCGGGTGATCGTGTTGGTGTCGAGGGTCACCGAGCCGTTGCGCGCCAGCGCACGACCCGCGATGGTCGCGTTGGTGTTCACGGTGATCGACGTCAGAGCGAGGATGGTACCGGTGAAGTTCGTGCCGGTGCCCAGCGTCGCCGAGCTCCCGATCTGCCAGAAGACGTTGCACGGGGAAGCGCCGTTGATCAGCGCCACCGTGCTCGAGGACGCGGTGGTGAGCGTCGATCCGACCTGGAAGATCCAGACCGCGTTGGGGTTGCCCTGCGCGTTCAACGTGAGCGTGCCGGTGATTCCGGTGGACGACGAGGCGTTGTAGACGCCCGGAACCAGGGTCAGGCCCCCGAGTTCCCCGGGGACGGAGGCGTCCGCGGCCTGTCCCGCGGCGTTGTTGTACGCCACGGTGAGATCACTCTGGTTCTGGGCCGCGACGGCATCCGCCGCGTGGATGGTCCCGTTGACGATTCCCGGGGGAAAACCGGTCACCGACGTCCCCGGGCTCACGCCGAGGTCGCCGTTGATGACGGAAGGGCCAGTATTGGTAACCGACTGGCCGCCGAGGACCGCCACGCTTTGCAGTGTCCCGAGGGGAACCTCGGTCGCGATCGCCTGCGCTGTCGTCGGAGCCAGCACCAGGGCGGCGAGGGCGAGCGCCCCCGCGAGGGCCGTCGCGAACCACACATACGGCGTTTGCAACGGCGGCGAATCAGGATTTCTTAATTTCATTCGAGGCCTACTCCCTTGAAAGCTGTCCCGTCTTCCTCACCGCGTACACCAGAAGCGATATACCGGAGGATTCTCGGGCAAGATGCTAGCCGGAAATAAGGCATGTACATCAATCCACGCGGACACGACACAAAAGACCGATCATCGTACCTATCGGGGGAATATGTGAGCCTCAGCCGCGATCTCTGGAATGGACCCACGGCGCCGACGAGGCCTTCGGCGGCGCGTTCGAGGAGGTCGCGCCGCTACTGTCGGCTTTACAGGAGCGCAGCCTGAACGGCCACTCGCGCACGGCGTACTCACCGCACACGGCTTTTTGTTACAGCGCACTTCGCCCACTCTTACGAGTGGACCTTGCCCAGATTCAGCTTTCGCTGCTTTACTTTCGAATTCTCATCGGAAACCCTTATCCCAGGAAAGGGTGGCGTCGATGCGATTGCCGAGATCACCAGCGGGTTGTCCTCGATAAGCCAAAAGTGTCTGGTGTCAAAGGGCGCGCCCGCCCAGCAGCCGACTACGCTTCGACAACCGGATGGCTACGGGTACAGGTAGCCACGGCTCTGATTCAGGCCAGGCGGAGGCGGTCACAGTCGCCGACCCCCCGCGAGGCGGACGAGTGACGACACGACGGCATGCTGGGAGAGCCAGCCACAGGCGACCAAGGCCCGCACCCGTCGCTTCGCCCCACGCGCGGACGTGGATTCGTCGCGTTTCCTCAGCGGCCATCGGCGGCCGACGTGCTCGTCGAAGAACTGCTCGCCGGCTCGCCGGTGCGCCGCACTGCGCTCCCGATCCAGCGCTTCGCGCGCCTGCCCGTGGGCGCGCGCCGCGATCCGGGCGCCGGCGAGCCTGCCTTCCAGATCGGCGTAGGCCGCGCCGATCGCCTCGGGATCGCATCCGAGAAGAGCAACGGCCAGATTCCGCCGCGCGAGGTCACAGCGGGCTGACGCAGCTTGCATCTCGGCTCCGGTGTAGTCGCACTCACCGCGAAGTGCCCGAAGCCACGCGTCACAGATGACGTCTTCGGCGTGAGCCACGACAACGTCGGCAGGATCGGGAGACGACGTCGGCGCATTGGTCACCCGGATCAGCGACCGGTACACGATCGTGTGGTGCCGATGAGGTCTTCGCGGGAACGGGATCATGCATTTCCCCCAGCGCTGTCGTCGACGGAGGTGTCGGCTGCGCGAAGGAAAGCTCGCTGTCAGGTCCCGGACGGGTGCCTCACCCGGACGCAGTCCACACCGATGAACACGGCGCCGGGGACTGGAGCGTCGCGGAACTGTCGCTCAGTGTAGCGTGGCTCGAATCGCGCGGGAGCCCTCGAACACCGGCACCATGAAACGCGGGGAGTTGGGCCTGCCGACGATGGGGCGACGACCGTCAGCCGTCGCTCCCTTCGTCCCGTTGATTGGCGATGTCGATGCGGTTACGCCGGCTGTCGGCGATGACGAATCCCAGCGCCAGCGCCATCACGATGACTGCGACGATCCACATGAAGTGCGCGGCGAAGCCGATCAGGCCGCAGAGCAATGCCACGGAGAGCGCGCTGACCATGACGGCATCGGGGCCCCTCTTCTGGCTGAGCAGCCGCCTGAGCCGCTCGCTCAACCTCAGCTCCCGGCTGGACCGAGATGATGGGGCGGATTGCGGAGGGACGCCCCGTACTCGGGTTTCGTTTTCTGGCGTGGTGACCTGGCGATACTCAGTCGCACGGAGGGCAGGACCGCCGGTGATGTCATTCTTGGTGGGTCTCATCATGAGACCCCCGATCTCCCTCCGGTCGCGAAGGGACAAAAGCTCTACTTGGGCTTGTTGTCAGCATACGCCCGATAGCCCCCATATCATAAACGGCTTCCTTCCGCCAGTTCGGACGCAGGGCTGATGGACGTCGCGATGATCGGTGACAAGCGTCCAGGACACGAAGACCGAGAGCAGCGCCAGAGCTCCTCGCCACGGCCCGGTCGTGCGAATTCCAACGTTTTCCCGATCTTTAAGCAGCAGACCGCCAGTACCCGAGATGCGCCGGCGTGAGATTGCAGTTCACAGCCAATCTGCACACGGAACATGCAGATCGGCTACCGTCCGACCTCGCCGCTACCCGCCGCCCTTCGTAACAAGCTGCCAGCCGACCTGGCACCTCGCACGCCCGACTGATGGTCAGGGCGGCACCCACAGGCCTGGCGAGGTAACTGGATCCGGGAGGCAGTTCAAGCAGGTCCAGCACATGGCCAACGGCGGGCGACTCCGCCGCCAGGCAGATCGTGACGCCCAGATCCGCTGCGCGCCGCCCTAAAGTGAACAGGGCTCGAACCCCTGCGCAGTCCAGGAAAGTCACCTCGGACAGGTCCACGCCGATTCCAGGCGACCTGCAGGCGCTCAGATGTTCCTGAACGGACTCCACGAGTCCGTCCGCGGCGGCGAAATCCAGTTCGCCGCGTACGGCGACGACGGCGTGAACCGAACACCGATCGACCTGGTAGACGTCCATGGAGCGACCGCGCCTTCGAGTCGTGCGCGGCGATACATCGGCGACGAAGACCAGGTGCAGTCCGTCGGCCAGACGCGCTACAGCGCCGTGTACGGCGCCGGGGTCTGGAGCGTCGGGAACGATTCCGAGAATACAGCTGGCGGGAACACGATGTAAGGGTCCTCGCCGACTCCGAGCAGCCGTTCGATATCTCAGGGCATCGCCAATCAACAGGGCCTCAGCCGGCGCAGCGATCGGCGCCGGCAGCCGGCAGAGCTCGTGCGACCCGGCCGGCCCCGGTCGAATCGGCAACACGGCGAGCCCGACCAGAAAAAACAGAAAACACAACGTCGCCTGGGATTCCAGTCGCTCTGTCATGGATACGGACGCTGTGAGGCTTGAGCGCAGCCGCCTCCGCGATGTCAGCGGGGCCAGTGTGGGCCCAAAGTGGGCCCGGCGGGCCGATCGGCGACTTTCCGCAGGTCAGAGGTTTTCATGTCTACTACTTCGACATCTAGACACGCTCAGGTCAGCTGCCTGCGCCGCAAGGGCCGCAACGGCAGCTGACCAGTAGTAAGACTGCTGGACGCTTTCGAATGATCACGGCCTGTTCCGAGCCTCGTCTGGGCCCGAAACAGGCCGGATGGTCTTGAGGCAGCAGTCTCACGTTGATCGCGGTGGGCCCGCGAGCCGTCACGGCTCGCGGGCCCTCTGTCGTCTGCCGGTAACAATGACCGGATGATGAAGCCCACTCGGCACCTCATCAGGCTCTAAGTATCGAGTCGTTATCAAAAACCGAGCCTCCCACTGCGGATTCGCCCAGCCGTTTGCCGTTACTGGCGGCCCAGCAGTGGCCTTGATCTGTGTGCTTCGGGTTCAAGCAAGCTTCAACTCTCATTGACATGGTAACGACTCTTAACTAGATTCTGCGCCACGTGAGATCCAAGCTCCCGGTTTCCCACGGCCTCTTCTGGATCAGCCCTATGAAAGGGAACCGCCCATGCCACGATTCAGACGCAAGACCACGGTCACCTCCGGCCTCGTCGTCGGCGCACTCGTCGCGGCCGGAGCCGGCACACTGCACAGCGCTTCGGCCGCCGGTTCCGCCACGGCGATCACTGTCGCTGCGACCTCCTCCGCGAGCTTCAACCCGTTCCAGGGGCTCGGCACGACGATCGACTCCTTCGACGCCGTCCAAGGCATGACCCACAACCTGGCCAACGGCGACACCGACCCCTCGGGAGGTTCGCCCGGCACCCGTCCGAAGCCCGGCTTCGACGCCGACCTGTTCACCACCGCGCAGGCCATGAGCCCCGGCAATATGGCCCATCTCGCCACCAGCGGACTGCGCCCGTTGTCCTATCGGCTCGTCACCGAACTGCGCGAAGAAGCCTGGCACTGGGGCAACGGCGGAACATTCAGTGAGGGGACCAAGGGCTACTGGGACAGCAGCGGCACCGCGGCCTCCGCGCCCGTTACCGAGTCCTACGGCTATGACATCGCCCACGGTGGAACGTCGCTGCCCGGAGGGGAGAACGCTTACATCTCCCGACTGGACGACGGAAACGCGAGCTCGTTCTGGAAGAGCAACCCCTACCTCGACCAGAAGTACACCGGGCAGAGCAACGCCATGCACCCGACCTGGGCCGTCGTCGATCTCGGCAAGTCCACCACGATCAACACCGTGAAGATCGCGTGGGCTGATCCGTACGCGGTGTCGTACCAGGTCCAGACCTGGGTGCCGGACTCGGGTGCGACAAGCCCGTTCGACGACCCCGGCAAGGGCGTCTGGAAGACGGCCTCCGGCGGCTCGGTCACCCACGGGACCGGCGGCACGGCCACCCTGTCCATCGGCTCCACCAAGGCCGAGTTCGTACGAGTCCTGATGCAGGCCTCGTCCGGTACCTGCGCCAACGGCGACAGCAGCGACGCCCGCAACTGCCTGGGCTTCGCGATCAAGGAACTGTATGTCGGCGACACCAGCGGCGGTACCTTCACCGACGCGGTCAAGCACGGCGACGAGACGGTGCAGTCCGCGACCTACACCTCCTCCAACGACCCGGTCGAGGACGCCTCCTCGGTCCGCCAGTTCGACCAGCCCGGCATCGACACCGTCTTCGACAGCGGCGCAGCCCAGAACCTGCCGGTGATGGTCCCGGTCCCGGTGCTGTACAGCACGCCGGAGAACGCGGTCGACCTGATCAAGTACCTCGAAGCCAAGGGCCGCAGGATCGCCTCGGTCGAGATCGGCGAGGAAGCCGACGGGCAGTACACGACCCCTGAGGACTACGCCGCCCTGTGGTCCCAGTGGGCCACCGCGATCCACGCCTTCGACCCCGCGCTGGTCCTCGGCGGGCCCGCGTTGCAGGACTCCACGGCGGCCGCCTGGAACGACACGGACAAGACGGCCACGGACTGGGGTACACGCTTCATAGCCGCGCTGCGCGCCGACGGACACCTGGGTGACCTGAAGTTCTACTCCTTCGAGCAGTACCCGGTCTTCGACGTCAAGAACTCCACCGACGCCTACAACCTGCTGCTCAACGAACCCAGCCGCTCAGCCGGCGTGCTCGCGCAGCTCAAGGCGACGATCCCGGCGGACATCCCGCTGATGGTGACCGAGCAGTCGTCCTACGGCGACGACGTCCAAGACGGCCTGTGGCAGGCCGACTTCCTGGGGTCGATGTTCACCGGCGGCCTGGCCGCCGACTACAACTACCAGGCCCTGCCACAGCACCTGTACAGCGGGATGGCGTCCAACCTGTTCACCGCGGACTCGAACGGCCAGTGGACGGGCAACACCTCCACCTACTTCGCCAGTTCCATCCTGGGCAATACCTGGCTCCAGCCGGTCGACGCCGCCCAGCAGCTCTATCCGGTCACCGTGCCTTCGACTCAGGCCTCGACCGGACAGCAACTGCTGACCGCCTATGCCGTGCACCGCCCGGACGGCACCTGGGCCCTGATGGTCATCAACAAGAGCAAGACGGCAACCTATAAGTTCCCGGTGAGCATCAGCGGCGGCAACGGCTTCAGCGGCGCTGTCGACTCCTACTCCTGGGGCCCGAAGCAGTACGCCTGGAGCCAGAGCGGCAACAACGGCTCCGCGTCCCCGGACAACGGCCCCGCGCACACGACCATCTCCTCGGCCGGCAAAGCCACGTCTTATACGTTCCTGCCCTTCTCGATAACCGTCCTTCGGGGCACCGTGGCCGGAAGCATCCCCGGCAACGACTTCTCCATCACCGCGAGCCCGACTTCGGCCTCCGTCGTCGCCGGCGCATCGACGACCGCGACCGTCGCCACCACGACCACCTCGGGCTCGGCGCAGGCCGTCACGCTGAGCACTTCGGGCCTGCCCACGGGCGCCGCCGCGACTTTCACCCCGACCTCCGTCACGTCCGGCGGCTCCGCGGCAGCGACGATCACCACGGCTGCGGCCACCCCGGCCGGAACCTATCCGGTCACCGTCACAGGCACCGGGACTTCGGGCACCCACACCGCCGCCTTCACCCTGATCGTCACGGGCCAGGGCGGCGGAACGGGCGGCAGCGTGGTGAACGGAGACTTCGAGGCCGGCGACCTCAGCGGATGGACCCGCTCCGGCACGACCTCGGTCATCACCGGCACCGTGCACTCCGGCGGCCACGCGGCGCTGGTCGGGTCGTACAAGAAGGAGACCAACGGCGACTCCTCCATCGCACAGACCTTCACCGCCGCACCAGGCACCAGCACCTTGTCGTTCTGGTACCGCAGCGACTGCCAGGACGGCGACGTCGGCTACGGCTGGTCCACAGCGACCCTCGTCGACACGACCACCGGCGCCCGCACCACCGTCCTGCCGCACACCTGCCCGGCCGACACCGACTGGCACCAGATCGCCTCGCCGATCACCGCCGGCGACGCCTACACACTCGCCCTCACCAGCCACGACGACGGCGACTCGAACTCGGCCGACCCGACCAGCACGACTTACGACGACGTCACAGTGACCTGATCCACAAGACCCCGGTAGTCGCGAAACCCCGGTTCGGATGTTCTGAGCCGGGGATTCGCCCCTGGCCTACGGGTTCTCCCGGGCCGCGATGAACGGAAGCCGGTACGCGCTCATCACTATGATGCATCCCATGACCAGCACGAACGCCACCCTCGGCACGCTGCGTGAACTCAACGCCCGCAGTGTCCTCGGTGCGCTCGTGGACAACGGCCGGTTGTCACGGGCCGAGGTGGCCCGCCGGCTGGGAATGGCCAAACCCACTGCCAACCGCGCCATCGAGGCGCTGGCCGCCGCCGGACTCGTTCGCGAATCCTCGCCTCCCGACAGCGGCCCGCACTACGGCGCGATCTACTACGAACCAGCGCTCGAGGTCGGTCACGTCCTGGGCATCGACGTCGGAGCCCAATTCGTCCGCGGCGCGCTGGGCGACCTCGGCGGGGCCATCCTCGCCCGCTATGACCATCCGCGCGGCGGTGACGACATCCCGTCCCTGCTCACCGCGGTCAGCGCGGTCCGGAATCGCCTGCTCGCCCCCATGGATGCGGGCGCGGATGGAATCGTCGGAACCGTCGTCGCCATGGCGGGGGTCATCGACCCGGCAGCGGGCCGACTACGTCTGAGCAGCGAACCGAGCCTCGAAGGACACCCGGTCGTCGAAGATCTGGCGACCGTTCTGCCCGGACCGCTGGAGGTCGACAACGACGTCAACCTCGCGGCACTCGGCGAACTGGCCCGCGGCGCCGGGCAGAACGAGGGCGACTTCGCCTTCCTCTCGATCGGCACCGGCGTCGGCTCCGGGCTGGTCCTGGACGGCCGGCTGCGGCGCGGCGCGCGGGGGGCCGCCGGCGAGGTGGACTACCCGGGACACCGGCCGTTCGCGACCCACAGCCCCGCCGCCGACGCCCTGCAACAACTGGTCGAGGACCGATACGGCGCCGCCGCGAAGAACCGCGCGGGATCCCGGGATGAGGCAGTGCCCGAAAGCCCGACGCAACTCTTCGAAGCAGCCAGGGCCGGATGGCCGCTGGCTGTGCGGGTCGTCCGGGAGGAAGCGCAGCGGATCGCGGGCACGATCGCCATGATCGCGCTGGTCGTCGACGTGCCCCTGGTGGTGCTCGGCGGCGGCATCGGCCTCAACGGCGGCATCATGCTCGACCCGATCCGCGACCGGTTGACCGAGCTCGTCCCCTATCCGCCCCGCGTGGAGATCTCCAGGCTCGGCGACGCGGCCACGCTGGTCGGCGCCATCACCGTCGCGGCACGCGAGGCCTGGCCGCGGACCATCACGGCACGTTTGGCGGCCACGTCGCCCTCATCGTCGAACGCCTCCGCGCAGGGCCCGGCGTAGAACCGTCGTTCGATTACTTCGACATTTAGAACATGGCTTGAGCTGCGGGAACGCAGTTTGAAGAATATGCAGCACCGCGTATCGCCCCGAGTCGGCACGTCGCCGACCTGGGGCGATACGTCTGCATGGATGTCCGAGGATTCCCCATGCCGTCGGGCTGAGGGTGGCCGGGTCAGGAGATGACGGCGCAGCTCGGGGTGTTGGTCGTGCCGTCGGTCTGGGCGGAGGCCATCGTGGGGGAGGCGGCGCTGCCGAGGGCTGGGGTGGACGTCAGGGTCAGGTTGTTCGTCTCGCCGGTGAAGCCCTCCTGGACGCAGTTGGGTGCTGCGCTGCTGGTGGATGTCAGGGCCGTCTGTGCCTGCAGTGCGTTGTTGCTGCCGAAGTTGGCCGAGCTGCCGCCGCCGTCGCCGTAGACGCCCCATTCGGTCGTGTTCCAGGCGGCGGCGAGGTTGACCTTGGTGTCCTTGCCGGTGACGGTGACCGCCTGGCCCGAGCCGACGGACAGGGACACCGAGTCGTTGCCGCCGGAGGCCGCGGTCCCCGTCAGCTTGACCGTGGCGAGCTGCTTGGCGGTGACCGTGCTCACTCGGCTGGCGGCGCTGTTGGTGTAGCAGTCCGCCTGGTAGGTGTACCAGCCCGAGGGACAGGTGGCGTTGTAGTTGATCAGCCAGTACTGCATGAAGATCTCGCCGCTGCTGGCGCTGTCGTAGGTGTAGACGAACTGCTGCCACGCCTGGCAGCTCGACGGATTGCTGCTGCGCGCGCACGCCGGGCTGCCGGAGAAGAACTGGCTGTTGATCTGCAGCGAGAAGGAGTTCGCGACCTGCGAGCCCGAGCCGCCGGTCGCGCCCTTCTCGGAGATGGCCGAGCTCACGTTCGTGAACGTGCCCGTCGCCTTGGATATGAGCCCTGACACCACGGCCGAGTAGTCGGTGCCGTCACCGACGGTCGCCGGTCCGGCGTGGGCGGCCGACGTCCGCGATCCCTTCGGCACCAACGGGATGTTCGGCGCGGTCACGCACGTGACGGCCTTCCACTGCAACGAGGGATACGCGGCCTGATAGCAGCCGTCGCCCTGGTCCGCGATCTGCGGCAGGGCTGTCTGCCACTGCGCGGTCGTGGTGACCTTCGGCTGCGCGGCGGCCTGGGCGGAGGCGGTCGGGAAGAGCGCGAGGCCGACCAGTGCTCCCGCCGCGACCAGGGCCAGGACCGTTCTCCTGAGATCGATTGAGCGCACGTGCGGTCCTCCACATCGTCCACGTGCCGGACTATGGCGCCCGGTCGAGTTCGTATGCTGATGGAGGGGAGAACTTTCCGATAGAGCCGCCTCGTGGCGGAATCCGGATATGGCGGGATCCCGTCAGGGGGCTGGAAGCTCGAACAGCTTCGTGCGGGGTGTACTTAGTGACACCCCTAAGACACCGCCTAGCCCTATGTCGCCGCTGACCTGGTCTTTTCTACCTTTGAGGACGTACCGGTGAAGGGCACCGGTGATCTCGGAGGGGTGGGGACGATGGCTCGCAAACGGAGCGTCGCGGCCGCGCTGGGCGGTTGGAGCGCGCGGCATCGGAAGACGGCCGTGTTCGGGTGGTTGTTGTTCGTGGTCGTGGCGACGGTGGTCGGCGGGGCGGTCGGCCAGAAGAGTCTGACCGACGCGCAGAACGGGGTTGGTTCCTCGGCTCAGGCGCTGCAGATCTTGCAGGACGCGGGCCTGTCCGACCCGGCTTCGGAGATGGTGCTGGTGCACAGCGCCTCCGAGAGCGCCGATGCCGCTTCGTTCCGGGGGGCCGTGGACGCGGTCGTCTCCGGGGTGCGGGGCACCGGCCAGACGGCGCCGATACAGAGCCCTTACACCGCGGGCCTGATCTCCAAGGACCGGCACTCCGCACTGGTCGTCTTCGACATCGTCGGGGATCCCGACAAGGCGGCCGACCATGCGCAGCCCATCCTTGACGCGGTCGCGAAGGTCAGGGCTCAGCACCCTGACGTCAAGCTCGACGAGTTCGGTGACGCCTCGGGCCAGAAGTGGCTGAACGAATCGCTGGGCAAGGACTTCAAGCGCGCCGAGTGGACCGCGGTCCCGCTGGCCTTCGGCATCCTGCTCGCCGCGTTCGGCGCGCTGATCGCCGCCGCGCTGCCGGTGCTGCTGGCGGTGACCGCGTTCGTCGCCGCGCTGGGGCTGCTCGACCTCGTCTCGCACTCGATGCCGGTGGCCTCCACGTCGACCTCGGTGATGCTGTTGATGGGACTGGCGGTCGGCGTCGACTACTGCCTGTTCTACCTGCGCCGGGAGCGTCAGGAGCGCGAGGCCGGCCGCAGCCCGCGGGAGGCGCTGAGCGTCGCCGCGGCCACGTCCGGGCACTCGGTGCTGGTCTCCGGCATCACCGTGATGGTCGCCATGGCCGGGATGTTCCTGACCGGCATGCACATCTTCGACGGTTTCGCGCTCGCCTCCATCCTGGTGGTGGCCATCGCGATGCTCGGATCGGTCACCGTGCTCCCGGCGCTGCTGTCCATGCTCGGCGACCGCATCGACTGGGGGCGGCGCAAGAGCCGGCGGCACCGCCAGGCCCGCCAGGCCCGTCTCGCTGCCGCGAACGGCGGCCGGCTGTGGAACGCCACCATGGCCAAGGTGCTCAACCACCCCAAGCCGTTCGCCGCCCTGGCCGCCGGGGCCCTGGTCATCCTCGCCATCCCCGCCCTGGGCATGAAGACCCAGTCCCTGAACGTCAACCAGCTGCTGCCGGCCAGCAGCCCGCTGGTGCAGACCTACAACGAGATCAGTGCCGACTTCCCGGCCAGCCCGGCACCCGGCATGATCGTCGTGAAGACCCCCGACGTGGGCTCCCCCGCCGTCGCCGAAGCCGTGAACGCCTTCAAGACCCAGGCTGCCGCAGCCGGTGCCCTCGGCGACGGCCCGGTCCAGGTGACGCCCTACCCCGCGCAGCACGTCCTCAAGATCCTGTTCCCGGTCGCCGGACGCGACCACGACACCACGGCCGTCGACGCGATCACGAAGATCGGCGACACGATCGTGCCGCACACCTTCGGCGCACTGCCGCACACCACGGCGGCCACCGGCGGCTCCCTGGCCCTGAGCACCGACTTCAACCGCCAACTCGACCACAGCCTGCTGCCGGTGTTCGTGTTCGTGGTCTCCGTCACCTTCCTGCTGATGCTCGTCGCCTTCCGCAGCTGGGTGATCGCGGCCACCGCGATCGTGCTCAACCTGCTGTCCACCGCGGCGGCCTACGGAGTGATGGTCGCCGTCTTCCAATACGGCTGGGGCGCGGGGCTGGTCGGCACCACAGCCGTCGGCGCGATCGAGGCGTGGATCCCGCTGTTCGTGTTCGTGGTCCTGTTCGGCCTGAGCATGGACTACCACGTGTTCGTGGTCTCCAGGATCCGTGAAGCGCGCGAACTCGGGCTGAGCACCAAGGAGGCGGTCGCCCACGGGCTGCGCGTCACCGCCGGCGCCATCACCAGCGCCGCAGCGATCATGGTCGCGGTGTTCGCGGTGTTCGGTACGCTCGACATGCAGGACTTCAAGCAGCTCGGAGTGGGACTGGCCATAGCGATCCTGCTGGACGCCACGGTGATCCGCGTGATGCTGCTGCCGACGGTGATGATCCTCCTCGGCGAACGCAACTGGCGCGGTCGAGGGACTGCGGTGCCGGGTCCGGTATCGCAGCCTGCGGCCGGCGGTCCGGTCCCGATCGAAGCCGGCCGCCGGCAGTAGGCCGGCTCAGTCGACGGAAGACCGGCGGCACGCTCGGCTGAAGCCTCTCAGCCGAGCGTGCCGCACCGCCGGTTCTCACCGCGCATGCGACGCCGACTCAGCTTTTCGCGGTGAACCGTGTCGCGGCCTTCACGGCGAGGTCGGTGAGCCACTGCTTGTCGGCCTGCGTGAAGCCCGATGAGCTCTCCGGGCAGTTGACGTTGATCTGGATCACGGTGTCGCCGAAGCGGATGAACACGTTCCACGGCCGGGAAGGCAGGCCGGGGATGCTCTCGACGAAGCCGCCGTCGCCGATCCCGCTCGGCAGTGACGTCACGGTCGTGGTCCCGCATCCGGTCTCCGCCTGTTCGCGGAGGTTGGCGAGTTTCCCGGCGCCGGTTCCCGTCTTCACCGTCAGCCGGAGAACGTCCGCCCGAACGTTCAACCCACTGGGTGTCGGGCCGGAGAATGCGTAGTCCGGCACGGTCGTGCCGACCAGATCCGACTGGTCACCCGCGCACGCGTCGGTCACCAGGTTGGAGGGCCGGTTGGGCGTGCCCGTCGAGTCGATCTTCCATCCCGTGCCGAAGTCCGATGCCTGAAGCAGGGTCGGCGGCACCGTGACGGCTGCCGCCGCCTTGAGGCCGGGGACGATCCCGTTCCCGGACAACGCAGCCGTCAGCTTCTGCACGGTGAGTGCCGACGGCGAGAGCACAGTGTCCGGGTTCGGCGCCACGTCCTTGGCGGCATCCTTGATCGAGTAGTTCAGCCAGAGTGTCTCCACACTCCCGGCGCCGCCGGGGAACTGCCGAGTCACGAACACGGCCGTGAACGGGCCGAACGACTTCACCGAGCTCGCCAGGATCGATCCGTCCCCGAGTCGGCGTTGGTCGCACGCGCTCCAGGCCGCCCGGTCCGGACCGTTGAACACGGAGGGGTCCGGGTTGAGTGTCGACCAGGCTCCCCCCAGGTCGTCACCGGCGCCGCAACCGGGCATCGCCGGCTGGAACTTCGGGTCGTCGCCGTCCAGGAACCGGGTGATCAGGTTGCCGTTCGGCGTGACCGGGAGATTCGTGCCGCCCTGCCCAGCCGGCTCGCCATCCGGCGTCCAGTCGGCGTTGACCTGGAGCCCGGCGACATTGTCGCCGTTCGTGTCGCCGAACGGCACCGCCTTGACGGGAATCCTGGTGGGGATCGGGGCGATGTGCGAGGACGTCGGATCCAGCTCCGACAGCAAGGCCGCCATGTCCGACACCGCCGGTTGGGGCACATCGACGGAGTTCGGCCGACCGCCGCTGACGAGACTCATGTTCTTGTACAGCACAGGTATGAAATCCACTTGGTCGAGAACCGTCCCGTGCGATCGCGTCGGCGGGGCGGTCGACGGCACCGTCGGCGGGGCGGTTGTCGACCGTCCACCTCCGTCCGGCGCCGCGACGCCCACCACGATCGCCGCCGCCGCGACCACCGCGAGCGATCCGCTCCCGGCCCCGACGGTCCGCAGGCGGCGCCGGCGGTCGCCGCCATCGATCACGGCCTGCGCGTCGGGGAACCACGCCGGTTCCTCCTCGCCACGCGTGGTGTCGAACACTTCACGCATCCACTGGCTGTCTTCCGTCATGACTGCTCCCTCTTCGTCGTAAGGAGTTCCTCGCCGACAGGGCGAGCAGCGTCGGGCAGGATCGAGCGCATCGCCGCCAGACCTCGCGCGGTCTGGCTTTTGACGGTTCCCGTGGAGACTCCGAGAAGCCGGGCCGTGGCCTCGATGTCCTGGTCGTCGAAGAAGCGCAGGACAAGGACGGCGCGCTGCCCGGGCGAGAGCCGACGCAGCGCCGTGACCACGACGTCACGGTCGGACAGCCTGGTCGCCGTGCTGTCGTGGGCCGCGACGACGTCGGGCAGGTCGGGCATGGCGTCCGACGACGGCCGCTCACGACGCCAGTGCGCGCGCCGCTTCTCGTCAATGCACGCGCGCAGCAGAGTGGTGCGCAGGTACGCGTCGACGCCGTCTTCCGTCCGGACCCGTCCCCAGGCGGCGTGCAACTTCATGAAGGCGACTTGGACCAAGTCCTCCGCCTGATTCCAGTCCCCGCACATCAGGTACGCCATCCGCCGCAATGCCAGCGATCTCGCCGCGACAAGCGTCGTGAACTCGCGGTCATCAGGTCTGCGCATCGATCTCCCTCCCCTGACTCCTCGATGTCGCCTCGCTATACGCGGACGGAGCCTGGAAAAGTTGTCACGCGGCTGGGACAGCCGGGACAGCCGCCCCGAGAGGTTGCCGCCGCACCACAGGCTGTCGGCCCTCCGCGATACGGTCGCGATCATGGCAGAACGCAGGGGCGGGGTTCCGGACCCGGAGACCACATCGAGGATCGCCGGCGACGACTGGTACGGCCGGCGGCTGTCCGAGGAGACCTTCGAGCGCGTCGCGTTCCTGGACGTCGACTTCACTGAAGTGGTGAGCGAGGGCGCCACGTTCACCGAATGCGTGTTCCGAGGATGCCGGTTCAACGCCTCGGTGCACACCGGATCGGCGTTCGTGAACTGCACCTTCCGCCGCTCTTCGTTGTTCGACGCCGTCTTCACGCGCGCCAAGCTGGTGGGGACGATGTTCGACAACTGCACGTTCGGCGCTTTCAAGGTGGAAGGCGGCGACTGGTCGTTCACCGGTCTGCCGGGCGCCGATCTGCGCGGCTCGGTGTTCCAGGGCGTGCGGATGCGCGAAGCCGACCTGACGGGCGCCAAGTGCCAGCAGGCACAGTTCCGTGACACGGACCTGTCGGGTGCGTTGGTGTACGGCGCTTCGTTCGAGGACAGCGACTTGCGCGGCAGCGACCTGTCCGCGTTCGACCCGACCGAGACGGCGATGCGCCGTGCGCTCATCACCGTCGACCAAGCGGTCGTGCTGGCGTTGGGCCTGGGACTGGACGTGCGGGCTGAGTAGCCCGGCGCCACCTGTCACATCTTCCGTTCGCGGTTCGTCAACCCTGTGAAGACATCATCCGATCACAGGAGAATCCCGGTGAACACGACAACTCGCGTGAACGTCATCAAGCTCGCCGTCCGCGACCTCGACAGCTCGATCCGCTTCTACGCCGACGGACTCGGCTGCACCGTCGAGCGCCGGGACGACCGAAGCGCCGCGGTGCGCCTCGGGGACGCGCAGGTCCCGCTGCTCGAACTCCGCGTGTGGGACGACCTCGCCGACCAGGTCGGCGTTACTCCCGACACCGAGGGTTTCCGGGGATTCATGATCTCGGCGGTCTTCGAGTCGGCCGGCGGTGTCGACCGGCTGCTGGACGCCGCGGTGCGCGCCGGCGGGACCTTGGTGAAGCCGGCCAAGGGCGCTGTCTGGGGTTACGCCGGGCACTTCACCGACCCCGACGGCCATCTGTGGAAGGCGGCCACCAGCGCGGCACCGATCCTCGCCAAGTTCAAGCGGCGACCGGACGCCCCGAGCGGGCCCGCGATGGCTCCGATCGAGGTCGCGGTGACCTTGGGCGTGCCGGACATCAAGGCCGCGAAGCAGTTCTACACCGACGGCCTCGGCTACGAACTCGACAAGGCCTTCGGCAAGTTCGCGAAGTTCAAGACCGTGCCGGGAGCGGCGACCTTCACCCTGTACGCCTGGGACGCGCTCGCCGCCGACGCCGACGTCGACCCGCACGGCCGCGGGTTCCGCGGCTACGCGGTCGGCTACGTCGCGGCCTCCGCCCAGGACGTGGACACCGCGGCGGCGAGCGCGGCGAAGGCCGGTGCGCACGTCGTTCCCGATCTGCGGGAACGCACCGGCGCGGGCTACACCGCGACCTTCGTCGCGCCGGACAACGCCGCGTGGACGGCGGCGGTGAGCTGACGGCGGTGAGCTGACGGCGGTCTCCGCCGCCACATCGGAACGCGGGGTCGTCGTGCCGCGCGGGGCCACAGCGTCGTGCACCGAATGCAGTAACGGCCGCCGGACCGTGTCCTCCTCGTCCGCGGCCGCGAGTGGCCGGGACCCGGGGCTTGTGCTGCCGTGGAAGGACCCGGCAGGAGGTGGGTTCCCATGGCGGACGTCGATGTGCTGGTGGTCGGGGCGGGCCCGGTCGGCCTTACCGCGGCGATAGAACTCGCGCGGCGCGGTGTGCGCTGCCGCATCATCGACAAGCTGGCCGAACCGATGATGTATGCCAAGGCCGTCGGTATCCAGCCCCGGACGCTCGAGGTCTGGGATGCGATGGGCGTCGTGCGCGAGGCCCTGGACGCGGCCGAGCCGATGCTCGGGCAGCAGGTGTACGTGAACGGGCGCGAGGTATCGACGATGACGCTCACCCTGCCGCCCGACGTGCCCTACGGGTTCGCGGCGCTGCCGCAGTACGAGGTCGAGCGGATCCTGACCGAACGACTGGCCGGGCTGGGCGTCCGTGTCGAGCGGGACGCGCGGCTCGTGTCGTTCGAGCAGGACGCCGAGCGCGTCGAGGCGGTTGTCGCACGCGGGACCGGGGAAGCCGACGAGCAGATCAGGGCCCGGTATCTGATCGGCTGCGACGGAGCGCACAGCGTGGTGCGCAAGACGCTCGGCCTGACTTTCGAAGGCGACGCATTCCCTGATTCGTACATGATCGGGGATGTGGAGCTCGATTGGTCGCTGCCCCGAGGGTATGTGATCCGGTCGATGCACCAGACCGGAGGGAAGACGGACGAACTGCTGGTCTGTGTTCCGCTGCCAGGGCACAAACGGTATCGGATCTCGATGCTGGCACCCACGAACCCTGATGGCACCGGCACCAGCACCAGCACCGACGCCCACGCCCACGCTGACGCTGACACCGCGGCCGGGAACGGGTCCGCGGATGGCGTCCGGCACGGCATGCAGCAGGGCCGGGCCCCGGAGCTGGCCGACTTGCAGGACGTGCTCGACCGGCTTTCGCCGGAGCCGGTCACAGCGGATCACCTGCGGTGGTCGTCGGTGTTCCGGATCAGCCACCGACTGGTCGACCACTATGGCCGGGGCCGAGTATTCATCGCCGGCGACGCGGCGCACATCCATCCGCCCACCGGCGGTCAGGGGATGAACACCGGCATCCAGGACGCGTACAACCTGGCGTGGAAGCTGGCGCTGGCGGTCGAGGGCCATGCCGCCGAGGGCCTGCTCGACAGTTACGAGGCCGAGCGGCTGCCGGTGGCCGAGGAGGTCGTCGGGCGAACGGTGCGGCATGCGCGGTCGGGGATCGAATCCGACCCGGACGACCCGGCGACGGTCGTCAAGCGGGAGGCCCAGCTCTTGGTGGGGTACCCGGACAGCCCGATCGTCGGGCCTTCGACCACTCGGCCATCCGACGCCGGCGCGCTATCAGCTCAGCCGGGTGGCCGGGCTCCGGACTGTCAGAAGTTGCACAGCGCGATCGCGACTTACCCATTCCGGCTGTTCGATCTGCTGCGGGGCACCGGACACACGCTGCTGCTGTACGCGGATGGCGCCGCGACGTCGGCGGGGAGCATCTTCCCGCAGATCGCCGCCCTCGCGAAGGAGCGGGCGGACGGGCAGTTGGAGACGTACGCCGTCGTTCCCGACGGGGCCGGACCGACCGCTGACGGGGCGATGCCTCCCGTTGTGCGGGACAGCGCCGGGCAGTTCCGGGCTGCGTACGGGGCGACGGGAATGGAGGCCATTCTCCTTCGGCCCGATGGGTATGTCGGGACGCGGGTCGCGCTGACCGAGGACGGTGCGCTGCTCGATCACCTGAATCGGATCTTCGCCTCCGCGTGATGGCGGCCTGAGCTGCGGGCTGCAGGCTGCCGGCCGTCCGGGTGCAGGACGGCCGGCGCAGGGATTCCGTCAGCTCAGCGCAGTCCGGCGAACAAGTCGTTCTCGGGCAGGGCCGCGGCGGTGCGGTCCTGGACCCGGACGAAGGTCTCCACGCCCATCAGGTCGGTGAAGCGCTCCTGGCCCATCTTCAGGAAGAAGATGTTCTCGCCCTGGCTGGCGTGTGCTGCCAGCGCGTCGTACTTCTGGCCTCCGAACTCGGAGACGTCCACCCAGGTGGTGATCTCCTCGTCGGGGAGGCCGATCTCGGGCATCTCCGCGACCTCCGCCGGGTCCGGCTCGGTCCACTCCGGGTCGAACTCGCGCATCGTCTCCATGAACTTCTGCATTCCGGAGCGGGGCATCGTCGTCCAGTACACCTTCGGCGTCAGTTCGGTCTGTGCCAGCGCCGCCACCGTGATGCGGTTCGCCTGGATGTGGTCGGGGTGGCCGTAGAAGCCGTTCTCGTCATAGGTCACGACCACGTCGGGTTCGTAGCGCCGCATGAGCTCGGCCAGGCGCGCGGCACTCTGCTCGACAGGTGTCCGCCAGAAGGATTCGGGCGCGTCGTTGGTCGCCCAGCCCATCATTCCGGAGTCCGCGTAGTCCAGCGTCTCCAGATGGGTGATGTTCAGGACGTCGCAGCTGGCGTCGAGTTCCTGACGTCGGAGGGCGGCCACCGCGGCCGGGTCGTGGCCGGGCTCGCCCGGCTTCACGCCGCCCGGTCCGTCTCCGCAGCCGCCGTCGGTACAGGTGACCAAGACCGTGCGGATGCCCTCGGCCGCGTACCGCGCCAGAACCCCTCCGGTGCCTGTCGCCTCGTCGTCGGGGTGGGCGTGGACCGCCATCAACGTCAAGGGCCGGTTAATCATAGAGACATCCTCCGATGTGGAATGTGTTCGGTTCGAGTCTGCGGTGCGTCAGGGCGATCGCCGTGCGTGACGTCGATACAAGAGACACAGCAGCGTTGGAGACACACGTTGTTCCTGGGTTCGGAGGACAGTTTCGTCGTCTGCCGACGACTGCGTCGGCTATACGGTGATGGCGACTTGGCCGCTGGCGTGATGACCCAGCATGTGCGCGACGGCGGCGGCGGTCTGGCCGAACGGATAGGTCTGGTCGATGACCACCCTGAGGTCGCCGGTTTCCAGAAGGCGGACCAGCGCGTTCAGGTTCTCGCGGTCCACGGCGAGCGTGACGAACTTGACGGTGGTGGCGCCCTTGCCCATCAGCGCCGCCCGGGCCATCCTCGGCAGGCCGGCCAGCAGCCTTCCCGAGTTCCCGAGGCTGTTCGGGATCAGGACGCCATGGGGCGCCAGCAGGCGTGCGACGGCCTTCGGCGGGTGGTTCATCACGTTGTCCAGGATGACGTCGAACCGCTGGGGGCTTCGGGTGAAGTCCTGCTCGGTGTAGTCGATGACGTGGTCCGCGCCGAGTGACCGGACCAGTTCGACGTTGCGGGTACCGCACACACCCGTCACCTCGGCACCGAGCGACTTGGCGATCTGGACCGCCATCGTCCCGACGCCGCCCGAAGCTCCGTTGACGAGTACCCGCGTGTCCGCGTGCACCTGGCCCGCGTCGCGCATCGCGGCCAAGGCGGTCAACCCGCTCATGACCGATGCGGCGGCCTGGTCGAAACCCAGTCCGGCCGGCTTCTTCACCAGTTGGGCAGCCGGCACGGCGGCGTAGTGCGCGAAAGCTCCGGCCCGCGAGCCGACGGTGCTGCCCCATAGGGAGCCGAGCACCTCGTCACCGGGCTGGAGGTCGGTGACGTGCGGTCCTACCGCCTCCACGACGCCGGCGACGTCGGTGCCGCGGACGGGAAGCCTCGGTCGCCGCAATCCGGCCTGGAGGCGGAGGACATAGGGCTCCCCCGCGACGGTGGCCCAGTCCGGGGTGTTGACGCTCGTGGCCCGGACACGGACCAGGACGCTGTCGGCGTCGATCGAGGGCCTGAGGGCCTGACCGAGCCGGAGCACACGCTCCGGCGCTCCGTAGCCGTCCTGGATGACGGCCTGCATCGTCGGCGATTCGCTGGTCATGTGCCGGTTCCCCATTCCTGATAGGGTCGTCGGACCTTACGGCGTAAGGACGTGCTTACGCCGTAAGGCTAGGCTTACACTGTAAGGACGTCAAGAGAGGTTCTCCTTGGGCACCCCAAGCGCAGCCCGACGCACCCCGCTGAACAGGGAAAGGGTCGTGGCAGCCGGTATCGCGCTCGCGGACCGGGACGGCATCGAGTCGATCAGCATGCGCAAACTCGCGCAGGAACTGGGCGTCGAAGCGATGTCCATCTACACCCACGTCCGGAACAAGGACGACCTGCTCGACGGGATGGTCGACGCGGTGATCGGCCAGATTCCGACGACTGCCGACGGTGCCGGCGGTGCGGACAGCGCGGACGGCGCGGACGGCGCGGACGGCACCGACAGTGCCGCCGATGCCGACTGGGCGACGACGCTGCGTCAGATGGCACTCGCCGCACGGGCGGTCATCCTCACCCACCCCTGGGCGCCGCCGGTCATCGAGTCCCGGACCGCGCCGGGACCGGCCACGCTTCGCTACATCGATGCGGCGCTAAGCGTCCTGCGAAAGGGTGGCTTCACGGTCGCCCAGACGCATCACGCCCTGCACATCCTCGGCAGCCGCCTGCTCGGGTTCACCCAGGATCTCTTCGACGACTCGGCGGGCAGCTCCGGGGCCCTCGATCCCGAGACAGCCGCGGGCATCGTCAGCGAGCTCGGCGCCACCCTCCCCTACATCGCGGAGATGGCCCTCGCGGTCACCCACCAAGGTGCTCTCGGCGGGTGTGACGACGACGCCGAGTTCCAGTTCGCGCTCGACTTCATCAACGACGGTCTCGCCGGGCTCCAGAACCGCTGATGCACGCGGCCACGTGAGCGCTACGAGCGCTACGACGTGCCGCCGGCGAGTCCGATCCGGTAGGCGAGGACGACTGCCTGGACCCGGTCGCGCAAGTCGAGCTTGGTCAGGATGCGTGACACGTAGGTCTTGACGGTCTCGGGCGTGATGAACAGGGACGCCGCGATCTCGGCGTTCGAGAGCCCTTCGGCGAGGAGTTCGAGCACTTCCAGTTCGCGGGGCGTCAGTGTGCGCACGACGTCTTCGCGCGCCGTGCGGGAAGGGTCGCCCGGGCGGAGCCGTTCTGCGAAGTGGCCGATGAGTGTGCGCGTCACCGCCGGCGCCAGCAGGGCTTCGCCGCGGGCGACGGTGCGGACGCCGTTGACCATCTCGGCCGGGGGTGCGTCCTTCAGCAGGAAGCCGCTGGCTCCGGCGCGGAAGGCGTCGTAGACGTAGGCGTCGACGTTGAAGGTGGTGACGACGAGGATCTTCGGCGGGTCGGCGGCGTCGGGGCCGGCCAGGCGGCGGGTGGCTTGGATGCCGTCCAGCAGGGGCATGCGGATGTCCATCACCACCACGTCGGGGCGGATGCGGGTCGCCGTCTCGACCGCCTCGAGGCCGTTGGCGGATTCGCCGACGACTTCCATGTCGGGTTGGGCCGAGAAGATCGTGGCGTAGCCGGTGCGCACCAGTTCCTGGTCGTCGCAGACGAGCACGCGGATGGGGCGGTCGGTCACGGGGTCACTCCTGATCGGGTTCGAACGGGATCCGTGCTCGGACGGCGAATCCGCCGTCCGGGCGGGGACCGGCTTCCAGTTCACCATGAAGCACCCTGACACGTTCGCGCAGGCCCGCCAGTCCTCGGCCGCCGGACGGCAGATCCGGAGCGCGGAAAGGGAATCCGGAGGACGAGGTTCCTCCTGTCGCGCTTCCCTCGGTCGTGACCTCGACTTCCATGTGCCGCGGGTGCTGCTGTACCAAGACGTTCGTGCGTGCCGCGGCCGCGTACTTCATCGCGTTGGTCAGCGCCTCCTGCACCACGCGGTAGGCGGCCAGTTCGACCGCGGCCGGACGCGGCCGGTGTTCGCCGATCTCGCTGAATTCGACCGGCTGGCCTGTGGCCCTGGCCTGCTCGACCAGGTCTGCGATCGCGCCCTGGGCCGGAGCGCGGCCTGGGGCCCGGTCTAGGGCCCGGTCCGGAGCCCGATCGGGAGCCCGGTCCGGAGCTCGATCCGGAGCCCCGTCCCGGCGCGCCGTGTCGCCGGTCGCCTCCAGCACGCCGAGCAGGTAGCGCAGCTCGGTCAGCGCCCGGCGCCCGGTGTCGGACACCGCTGTCAGCCCAGCCTGGACCCGCTCCGGATGGGAGCTCAGCAGGAACTGCGCCGCGTCGGCCTGCACCACCATGGCGGTCACATGGTGGGTGACCACGTCGTGCAGCTCCCGGGCGATCCTGGCTCGTTCGGCAGCGCCGGCGGCCTCGGCGGCCAGCCGTCGCCGCTCGATCTCCTGCTCCCGCAGTCTGCGCATGACGCTGCCGGCCAGCCAGGCCACAGTGGTGACCAGATAGAAGACGGCGTAGTCGCCGAACCCATGGGGTGCGCCCAGGTAGTACAGCACCAATGCCAGCACCGCGTAGCCGACGGTCGCCGCGGCGGCAAGCGTGCGGCGCAAGCGATCCTGGTGGGCCCCGGCAGAATAAAGGGCCAGATACAGCCCGAGGCTGGCGAACGTCGTCGGGTAGCCCAGGGCCTGATCCGCGGCGAACGCGGAGCCGATGACCGCCAGCACGGCCGCCGGGAACCTTCGCCGCACGGCCAGCGGCAGCGCCTGCGCCAGGGCCAGCGCGACGCTCAGCACGTCGGCCGGCCGGCCGGGCAGGTCACCGATCTGCGCACCGGCCTTCGACAGCGCCGGAGCGAAGGCCAGCACCGCGAGCCCCGCCGCCAGCACGCCGTCCTCGACCGAGGCGTCCCGCTGTCCCAGCAAGCCTGCCGCGCCTCGCGGCGACAGCGGCCGACGAGGCGTGGCGGACGTCTTCACTAGCGGTTCCTCCGGTCGGCGCGTCGAGCGGGCACCACATTGCCACGCCGGCGGGCGGCGGCGAACATCGGTATCGCCAGCAGCAGGCCGATCGCCACCGGAAAGACCGACGCCTCCAGCCCGAACGCGCCGCCGGTCAGCAGGTGCGAGCCGCTGGTCCGCACACTGAACAGCCGGGCGTCGGGGGTGTGCCCGGAGACCGGGACGCCCAGCAGCTGCTCGGCACTGTTCCAGACGAAGTGCAACGCGGCGACCAGCCACATGCTGCGCTGCCACAGGAACGCCGCCCCCAACATCATCCCGGCCTCGACGGCTATGGCCAATCCACTCCACAGCGTCGCCCCGGGGTTGGCCATGTGCACCGCACCGAAGAACAACGCGGTGGCCGCGACCGCGACCCGACTCCCCCACCGCTGCTCAATGGCCTGCAACGCCACCCCGCGGAACATCAGCTCCTCGGTCAGCGCCGCCCCCGCCTGAACCGCCAGCACCGAGGCCACCGTTCCGACAACCGCGTGGTGCGCCCAGGAGAACGAGTACCCGCCGAAGGCCACGATCAGCAGCGTCGAGACCGCGACGAACCCCAGCCCCATCGCGCCGCCCAACAACGCCTGCCGCCCGGCACCGCGCCACGCGATCTCCGGGGTGGCCCGCCGCGCCAGGCGACGCATCACCACCCAATAGACGCCCACTGCGACGCCCCCTCCCAGCACCGGCACCGGACCCGGCCCGGTCGCGGTCACACCGGCGACCAGGCCCACGCCCACCAGCCCGGCCAACGCCCAGCCCAGTGGGCCGTGCACAATCCGACCCCAGCGACCCCAGCGACCCCGATCCGGACCGGACCGCATCGACCCATGATCGAAGTCTGCGTCACGGCGAACATCTGTCGTGCTCATCGACTGCCTCCCCAGCGTTCCGGCCGCCTGAGCAGCGGCCACGCAAGCAACGCTAGGGATCCGACCGCATCCCCCGAGTCACCCGCCGGCGGACGAATCCGGTAGCTCGCACGGGGGATGCGCGAGGGTCATCACGCCCCGATGGAGGAGTTCTCAAACAACATGTACGCCGCCAGAGTCTGCTGCCAGGTTCCGTAGGGGTAGACCCTCATGCTGGGGAGCGCGTGCGATATCCCAGACGGCGGGGCAAGGTGAGAACTTTGTCAGCCTGAGCCGGGCGGGAACAGCTGGATCGGCGGTGGGTCCCCGAACCTTAAAGGCTCGCGGACCCACTTTCTTCGTTGCTGCGCCTGCCCTCCACGGCGCGCCGTGTCACCCGGTGTTGCTCAAGGCGAAGGCGACGACGTCCGCGCCCTTCTCCGGCGCCGCGGGTAGCACGATCAGTCGGTCGCCGGTCACGTACGCCGCTGCCGCGGGGCCGCTCCAGTCGGTGGCGATCGTACCGTTGATGCCGGCGGCGAGGTTGCCGCCGTCGCTCATCGCGAACGCGGTCAGGCGGGGGGATGAGCCGGGGGCGCCGGCTTCGAAGACTGTGACCTTCTGGGGGTCCTGGGCGGCGATGATGACCGGGCCGGTGGGGGCGGGCGGGGACTGCCACAGTTTCTTGCCGGAGGACAGGTCGAAGGCGGCCAGGGCGGTGGTCGCGTCCTTGTCGGCGGTGGGGGCGATGAAGGTGGTGTCCTGGACGTGCGGCAGCTGCTGCTGGTCGGTTTGGGGGCCGACGTTCAGGTTCAGCTTGCCGAAGTCGCCGGAGCCGGGGATCGTCGCCTTCGCCTTGCCCTGGGCGTCGAAGGTGTAGTAGTTGTCCAGGGTGGGCGACTCGACGTGCACGATCGTCGGGAGCGCCGCCTCGACCAGGGTGATCTGCGCGCCGTTCAGGCCCTCCGGGGGCAGCGGGGTGCGCCACAGGTCGGCGCCGGTGTGCGCGTCCTTGCGTACCGCCACGGGGCCGGCTCCGCAGTCCTCGATCAGGGCGACGAAGGTGCTCTTGGCCGCCAGCTGGTCCGGCTTGCACGGCGGGTTGGCTGCCTTGGCGAGGTCGGAGGTCCACAGCTGCTTGCCGTCGGCCGCGTTCCAGGCCGTCACCGTCGTGCCGATCTGGCCGGCCACCATGTCTGCGCCCATCGCCATCATCGGCATCGTGCCGGGCGCCGAGCCCGGCGTGGCACCGAGGGTCTGCGTCCACACCGTCTTGCCGTTGGCGGTGTTGATCGCCGCGACGGTGTTGCAGTTGCCGACGGCGCCGTACTGCACCATGCCGATGCCCTGGACCGTCACCTGGCTCATCTGGCAGATCGCCGCCCCCTGGCCGGGAACCGGGAGCGTCCACACCTGCTTGCCGGTCTCGGCGTCGTAGGCCTTCAGCGCGCCGGCGTCGCCGCGCACGACCGTCTTCTTGTTCACCAGCCAGCTGCCGACCACCGTCGCGGCGTCGCCGGACGCGGGCGCGGACCACTTCGCCTGGACGGTCGCGCCCGCGGTCGTGTGCGAGTCCTGACCCGGGATGTTGACGGTCGAACCGCCGGTCGTCGACTTCGCCGAGCTGCCGTGCAGCAGCACCGCGCCCACGGTGCCCGCGCTCACGAGCACGATGGCCGCCACGCCGATGATCGCCCTGCGCGGAGCGCGGCTCGGTGCGGGAGCCGGCGGCTGGTAGACCGGCTGCCGTTCGGGGTTGTACGAGAACTGGGGCGGCACCGGGTACGACTCGTTGCCAGTGCCCATACCCCAGTTCGCCGAGACGCCCTGGGACGAACGCTGCTCGAACGGCGGCGGGGGCGTCATCGGGGCCTGCGGTTGCTCAGGCTGCGCGCCGTGCCCGCCATGACTGCCATGACCGCTGCCGTGATGGTCCGTGCCGAACAGCGACGGGAACCGCGGCGGCTGCCGCTCACGGTGCCCCTGTCCCTGTCCGGGAAGAGCCTCGTCCGGACGGTAGGGCGAATGCATCACCGGGGGAGCCGGCGGCGGAGAGGAGTCGTAGGGGCTTTCGTCCTGCGGCTGCGGCGCGAACGGGTTCGGCCGCTGCACCGGCTCGTCAGGCGGTGTGCTCATATCGTCGTGTCCCTACTTGAGACGTTCCTGGTGAGAGGGGGAACCCACACGACACCCCCGCCAAGATCTTGAAATCATGGATCGCCGGACTCTCACCGAGATCCCCCAGAGAGATTTTATCGATCCGCAAGGCGTCTACGAAACCCGATACCCGCCGCTTATCAGGAGGGATACAGGCCCACCGGGCGGCTGAAGGCGGTTCCTGACGCAGCACCGTGCGGCGCGATCCGGAATCACCTTCGGACGTAGACCAAGTACTGACCGTTCTGCAGCAGCAGTCGATAGTCCTTCAGCACCGGTGAGCCGTGCAGCTGCTTGAACACGTCATCAGCCGTGGGACCGGTGAACCGCATCACGATCACCTGGATCCCGTTGGCGGCGGGAGCGTCGAGGCTGCGGAACCACAGATTCTCGTTGGTGGTCTTGCTGCCTTCGTAGATGACACGGTCCAGCACCGGGAACAGTGCCTTCTCGTTGCCGTAGGCGTTCATCAGGATCAGGCCGTGGGTGTGATACTCCAGCTCGTCGGCCACTTGAGCCTGATAGGACAGGTATCCGAGGTCGTTGGTGGCTTCGGCCGCGATGGCCACCTGGTGGTGGACGGTGGCCACGGCGCCCATCGCGGCCACGGCGAAGGCGGCCGTGACGGCGACGGCGGCCGAGATCCAACCCGGCAGGCGGCGCCTCCCCTTGCCGGGCAACTGGCTGAGCAGATAGCCGACGAGCAAGGCGGCCGGCAGGATCGGCGGCAACCCGAAACGCAGGTTGTCGAGGTCGTTGTTGATGTCCGGCACGCCGAACGGGAACTGGCCGGACTCGATCGAGTACAGATGGAAGGGCGACAGCATGACCAGGCACAGCAGTGGGAGGCTGCGCGCCGACAACCGTTCCCGGCACAACAGCAGCACCAGGCCCGCGGCCGCGGCTATCAGGACCGCGAGACCGACGTCGGCGATCACCGCCGTGCCGTAGCCGTGCAGGGCCACGCGCCAATGGCCGATCTCCGCGTCGGTCCGTCCGGCCATCTGCTTGGCGGCGGACTCCGAGCCGACGAGGAAGTTCAGCGGGTTGCCGAAGATGGCCCAGTTGTACAGCAGCCAGCCGCCCGCCGCGACGCCCAGGCCGAACACCGCCGCCACCAGGCCGAGGCCGCGGACATCGCGCCAGTTGTGGCCGTTCTTGCGCGCGATCACCATCACGGTGATGACATACAGGACGCCGAGGAACCAAGCCTCGTACCGGCACAGCATCGCCGCCAGGCCCGCCATGCTGCTGGCCATCAGGCTGGTGGGACGGCCGGAGGTGGCCCAGCGCAGCAGGTAGAGGACCGCGACCAGCGTGCAGGCGAAGAACGGCAGCTCGTCCATGGAGGTGCTCTGCATGTACAGCACGTTCGGGTTCGCCATGAACACCATGGCCGCCGCGACAGCGGGCCACACGCGTTCGGGGTCGTAGACCCGGATGATGCGGTACACGGCTTGCGAGGCCACCACATACGCCGCCATCGACACCAGCGAGCCGGACAGCCCCGTGTGGTACATGTACCAGTTCCACGCCAGCAACGCCTGCAGGATGTGCGGCAGCGGCAGCCACACGCCGCCGAGCTGGGCGATGCCCGGGGTCGTGCCCGAGATGACGCGGCGCCCGATCTCCAGGTGGGAGTACGAGTCCTTGATCGCCATCGTGATGTGCAGGTGGGCGTAGTAGCCGTACGCCGCGATCGAGAAGGCGATCGCGACGGCGGTGAGGGCGACCACGGTCCAGCGGTCGGACTTCGGGACCGCCTTGTGTCCCTGTCCCTGTTCCTCGCGGACTGTCGGCCGGCGGACCATCGGGATCAGCATGGTCTCGTCGGCTATGTAGCTGTTAGCCCGATTCTTGCCGGGTGACTCCTGGTCCGCGGGCGACGCGGTCGGCTCGGCCGATTCGGTCAGCTCGGTCGGCTCAGCCGATTCGGTCAGCTCGGCCCCGTCGCGGTCGAGGTTCTCCGACGGCTCCGCCGTGTCCTGGCCCTGCTCGGCCTCCGGGGAACCGGCGTCGACGGTGGCGGTCAAGAGTGGCTCCAGCCCTGGGAGAAGCAGGTCTTGATGGCCGAGTCCCCGCGTCCGATGAACGATCCCGACGGATAGCTCGCGGCGTTGGCCGTGTTGGCGTTGCTGTCGAGCATCCAGAAGTACAGCCCGCGCATATGGAGTGCGCGTGCACTGTCACACGCGGCGGTGAACCAGTTGACCTGGACCTGCGGTTCTATGGCGGCGGTCGCACCACCCCAGGCACCGGGATTGGCGTACACACCGGCCTGCGCCGGGATGCCCAGCTCCTGAATCGCGGTCTGGGCCAGGACCGACGCGGGCCGGTTCTTGAGCCAGGCGGTCCAGGCCGCGGACAGCTGGTCCACGGTGGCCGAGTCGGGCAGGTGGACCGGCGGATAGGCGTCCACGCCGACACCCGGCACCGCGCTCGGAACCTGTGCGTGGTCCCAGGTGTTCCAGGTGCTGGCATAGGTGATCAGTCCGCCGAAGCGGGCCTGGCCGTCGGCGACCACCTGGCGCCACTGCGTGGCGGAGTTGATGAACGCGTCCAGCTCGGTGCCCACCACGAACTCCTCCGCGTCCTGGGCCTTGGCGACCGCGAAGTACGGGTCCAGGAACGCGCGGTAGCTGGCGAACCATCCGTCGACGTTCGGCGGGGCGATGCTTCCCCGCCAGGCTCCGGAAGGCAGGAGGTTGGCCTCATCAAGAAGCGGCCGCACCATCACCCTCAGGCCCCTGGCCTTGGCCGCGGCGATGATCCGGCCCAGCTGAGCCGGGCTCGGCGTAATGCCGGAGGTGCCGTAGACGCGGGTGGGATGCACGCCGTCGGTGAAGATCGGGAAAGCGATCGCGACGCTGTTCGCCCCCAGCCCGACGACATAGTTCAGCAGCCGGCCAGCGGTGGCGTCCACCACGGCGTTGCTGCCGATCGTGTGCCAGTACAGGTTGATGCCCAGGTCCGCCGGGATGTTCCGGACCGGGGTCGGCACCTGGGACGGCGGCCCGACGGGGCTGGGCACCGAGCCCGCGCCCTCCTCCGGGCCGATCCCGACGGCCTGTGGCTGGGGGGTCAGCTGCGGGTGGGCCGGGTCTCCGCTCTGCGGCGCGGCCACGATCGCGTCGGTGCCGTCCGGGAGCCCCGGCGCCATTTGGGCACAGCCGGCCGTCACCAGGAGGACGGCGGCGGCGACCGTCGCCGCGACGGCGCGAGAGGCCGTAGCGGGTATTCGTATCGGAGCCCTCATTGCCGTTCCCCCACGATCGACTGCGGCGCACGCGGTGCGACGGTTCGCGTCACCGTGGCCACCACGGTCGTACCGCCGACGGCCGATCCGGTCCCGGAGGCCGGTTCGGTTCGGCCGAATGTACCGGACGCGCCGTCGTACCCGCCGTCCTCGCCGTCGTCGCCGATCTCGTGACCGTGCGGCGTCTTGTGCCAGGTGCGCTTGCCGATCGCCATCTCGAAGACCGCGATGTAGGTCGAGCGGCTTATCCACAACCACATGACCGGCGCCAGCAGCATGTACTTGACCAGGCCGTACTGGCCGCGGGTGTGTTCGACCTCCTGCAGGCAGGTCAGCATCAGCTCGCAGAGCAGGCCGAAGTTGCCGACCAGCAGCAGGACCAGGCTCGGGTAGTACACGTCACGCGGGAACAGCTCGGTGACCAGCTGGGTCCGTGTCACGAAGTAGGCCGCCGTCATGCCCCAGAAGATCGGGTTGAGCAGGAACGACAGCGGGGTGCCGATCATCAGCAGGTTGAAGCAGAGCCAGCGCGCGATCCCCATCTGCCGGGCGCTGGAGACGGGCCGCCGGGTGTGTACCAGCCCGGTCTGCAGATAGCCGCCCTTCCAGCGGCGCTGCTGCTTGTCAACGATCCGCATCCGGGCCGGGGCCTCTTCGAGCGTCACCGAATGGAGCAGGTCTATGTGGTAGCCGCCGGCCACCAGGCGCGCGCCCAGGTCGGCGTCCTCGGTGAGGTTGTAGGCGTCCCAGATGTCGCCGTTCGACAGCGCGGTGGCTGTCAGCGCCTTCATCCGGAAGTGGTTCGAAGTGCCGCCCAGCGGGATCGTCATGCCCAGCCGGGCCAGGCCCGGCAGGAAGCGCCGGAAGTGGACCTTGTAGCTGATCCAGTACAGGGCGGTGACCCAGTTGGTGTCGTCGTTCCAGAACACCAGCTCGGCCTGCAGGCACGCCAGCTCCGGCGGCGCGGCCCGGAAGGTGCCGACCGCGCGCAGCAGCTGGTCCGGTGCCGGGCGGTCTTCGGCGTCGTAGATGGTGCAGAACGTGCAGCCGGCGGCCACCAGCAGGTCGAAGGCCACGTTCATGGCGTTCGGCTTGGTCTTGGGCCCGCCCGGGGGAATCACCACGGCCGTCAGGTGGCCGAGCGGTTCGCCTCCGGGCTCGGCGCCCCACCGGAACGACAAGCCCAGGTCCTCGGCCGCGCTCAGGGTCTCCTCGTCGTCGGACTCGATCAGCAGCAGGATCCGCAGTTTCTCGCGCGGGTACTCCAGACGCTCCACCCGCGCCACCAAGTGGCGGAGCATGTTGGCTTCCTTGTGCACCGGAAGCAGGACCCCGTAGTAGGGCAGGCTCGGATCGTCCGCCGTCACCACGCGCCGGGGCAGCGAGCGGTGCTTCTGGCCGGCGACGGTCACGACCAGCTTGAGGATGGCGAACAGGGAATAGAACGCTATGCAGACGGCGACGAGCACGGTCAGGGCCGGCATCGGCCGGACCACGACGCCGGCGGCGACGACCGCGGCGAGTCCGAGGACGAACACGGTCTGGCGCCGGCTCAGCAGGTGGGCCGCGTTCTTGCCGCTACGGCGGTTCGCGCTGTTGCGCCGCGCATGGCTGTTACTCCCCTTGGGACTGCTTCTCATCGGCCGTTCCCTATTCCCCATTCGATGGGACCGCAATTGCATCGGTCCTGTGGTGGCGCGTGGCTGTAGCCGGCCGCGACCGGTTTCGCCGTAGCCGAACGAGCCATCACTGCCGCTAGTGGGGCAGCCCCCGGGCCCGTCTTGCCCGTGTTCGCGGTGAAACGCGAAATACCCGGGTGCTGTGGCGGCGCGGATCAGAGTATGTCAGGCGCCGACGGCTTTGCCGACGCGTCAACGAGCTGACGCTTGTGGTGATGGCTGCGGTCGGGACAGACTATCGTGGCGTTTTTGTGTTGCCGCACTGTGATTCCGCCGGGGGGACCCACCAATGGTTCAGCGACGTATAGCCCGATTCGGCTCGCTCGGGACGGCGGGCATCGTGCTCGGGTCCCTGGTCGGAGCCACCGCGGCGCCCGCTGAAGCATCGACGACGGTCTCGGTCGACAACTCCCGGGACGGCTGGGACAGCTCCGAGCCGGGCCTGAGCCCGGCGAACGCCGCGTCCTCGGACTTCGGGCAGCTGTTCTCGACCAAGCTGGACGGCCAGGTCTACGCCCAGCCCATCGTGATCCCGGCGAAGAACGGCCGGACCGCGCCGATCCTGATCGCGGTCACCGAGAACAACAACGTCTACGGTCTGGACCCGGTCACCGGGGCGATTCTGTGGTCGAAGAACGTCGGCCCGGCCTGGCCCTCGATCAACAACCCGACCGGCGACGTGAACTGCACCGACCTGGCCCCGAACATCGGGATCACGGGGACCCCGGTCTACGACGCGGCCACCGACTCGGTGTTCTTCACCGCGAAGGTGAACACGGCCGACCACACAAAGCCGATCTACACGATGCACTCCGTGGATCCCGGTTCCGGCAACGAACGCGCCAACTTCCCGGTCACGATCCAGGGGCATCCCACCAACGCGCCGAACGTCGCCTTCAACCCCCAGGCCGAGATCGCGCGGCCGGGCCTTCTGGACCTGAACGGGACCATCTACGCCTCCTTCGGCAGCATCTGCGACCAACTGCACTACCGGGGCTACGTCGTCGGCGTCAACGCCGCCGCGGGCGGGTCGGTCAAGACCATGTGGACCTCGAGCGTGGCCGGCGACGGCGGCGGAATCTGGCAGTCCGGCGGCGGCCTCGTCGCCGACGCCTCGGGCGACATCTACCTGAGCACCGGCAACGGCCCGTTCCCCGCCGCCGGTCCCGGCTTGACCCAGCCGGGCAAGGCCCCGCAGGGCAATGTCGGGATGTCGGTGGTCCGGCTTGGTGTCCAGCCCGACGGATCGCTGGTCACCAAGGACTTCTTCACGCCCGCCGACACGGCGAGCCTGAACACCAACGACCAGGACCTGGGCTCCGGGGCTCCGGTGGCCCTGCCGGACAGCTTCGGGACGGCGAAGGTCCCGCACCTGATGGTGCAGATCGGCAAGGACGGCCGGCTGTTCCTGCTCAACCGGGACAACCTCGGCGGGATGCAGCAGGGCGCGCCCGCCACGGCCGGCGGCCCGCCGACGGACGCCGTCGTGCAGACCATCGGACCGCTCGACGGCGTCTGGGGACACCCGGCTGTCTGGGGCGGCGACGGCGGATACGTGTACGTGGTCGGGAACCCCGGCAGCGGCGGTCAGCTGCGGGCGTTCAAAATCGGTGAGGACGCCGCGGGCAATCCGACGCTGACGCTGGCCGGCACCTCGTCCCAGCCGTTCCCGTTCGGCAGCGGCTCGCCGGTCATCACCTCCGAGGGCACCGCCTCCGGGAGCGCCACACTGTGGGTCGTCTACTCCAACGGGAGCGCGGGGACCGGCGCACAGCTGATGGCGTTCAACGCGATCCCGGACGCCAACGGCTGGAAGCCCATCGCGACCCTGCCGATCGGCACCGCGGCGAAGTTCTCGGTCGTCGACACCGATTCCAACCGCGTCTATGTCGGGACCCGTGACGGGAACATCATGGCGTTCGGCCGTCCGGCCTCGTCGGTCCTGAACGGCACGTCGACCGACTTCGGCACGGTGCCGGTCGGCCAGGCGGGCGGCGCCACCGGCAAGGTCACACTGACCGCGACCAAGGCTCTGACGATCAACAGCCTGACGAGCAACAACCCGGCCTTCACCGTGGGCCCGAACGCCCCGGCGCTGCCGATCACGCTGGCCGCCAACCAGTCGGTGACCGTGCCGATGACGTTCACGCCGACCGCGCAGGGAGTCTCCGTCGGCTCGCTGACCGCGAGCATCACCACGGCCAGCGGGGCCAACGGTTCTTACGCCTTCGGGCTGCGCGGCACGGGGAGCGGGCCCGGACTGACCGCTTCGCCCGGCTCGGTGGACTTCTCCGACAGCGACGATCCGACGCCCACGGGCACCAGCGTCAAGAGCTCCGTCCAGCTGCAGAACTTCAGCGGCAACCCGGTCACGATCCAGTCGGTCCAGACGCCCGCGGCGCCGTTCGCCGTCACCGGCTCCCTGCCCGCCGCCGGCACGGTGATCGCGCCCAACGGGAGCCTGGCCCTGCCGATCGCCTACTCGCCGACGGCCGCCTCCCCGGCCTCGGGCGACCACGATTCGATCACGGTGAACACCGACTACGGGCCGCTGCAGATCCCGCTGAGCGGGCAGGCGGTCAACGCGGTCAAGTCGGTCAGCGTCTCGCCCATGACGATGGACTTCGGCCTGGTGGCGCCCGGGACCTCGGTGACCAGGGACATCACCGTCGCCAACACCGGGAACGTGCCGGTGACACTCGACAAGTTCAAGCCCCCGGCGGGGATCTTCAGCACCTCGACCACCGTCTCCGAGGGATTCACCCTGGACGTCGGCAACTCGGTCGACATCCCGGTCACCTTCTCGCCGACCGACTACTCGGCACAGACGGCGCAGTTCGAGATGACGCCCGACACCGGCCAGGGCGCGATGTTCATCCAGCTCAGCGGCAACAACCCGGTGCTCACGGGACCGGCGACGACCGACTTCGGGTCGGTGCCCACCGGTTCGGGGGCCAGTACCAGCGGCTCGGTCACGCTGACCGCCACCGAGAACCTGACCATCAACAGCCTGTCGATCAGCGACCCGGCGTTCACCCCGGCCGCGAACAGCCCCGCGCTGCCGATCTCGCTCACCGCCGGCCAGCAGGTCACGCTCCCGATGACCTTCAAGCCGACCGACGCGGGCACGACGAACGCGACGCTGACCGCGTCCGTGTCCGACGGCGGGAAGACACCGTCCTACTCCTTCGGCTTGACCGGGACGGCCAACGGCACCGGGCTCTCCGCCCCGGCGGTGACCTTCGGCACGCCGACACCGCTGGGCGCGGGCACGTCCAGCAGCCAGAACCTCGCGGTCCGGAACGTCACGTCCGCCCCGGTGACCATCACCTCCGTCGGGACGCCGAACGCACCGTTCAGCGTCAACGGGGTGGCTTCGGGGACTGTCGTACCAGCCGGCGGCACGCTGAACGTGAACGTCTCCTACGCGCCCGCCGGCCCGTCGCCGGTCGGCGGGGACACGGGCCGGCTGACGCTGGGGACCGCCGGCGGCCCGCTGGCCGTCGACCTGCGCGGCCAGGCCGTGACCACGGTCGCGCGGGTGGCCGGCGCCGACCGGTTCGCCACCGGCGTCGAGGTGTCGCAGCACCAGTGGGCGAACGCCGGCGGCGACACCACCGGGCGGGCCCAGGCCCGCGAAGTGGTGCTGGCGCGCGGCGACGCGTTCCCGGACGCCCTGGCCGGCGTCCCGCTGGCCGCCGACGTGCACGGCCCGCTGCTGCTGACCGACTCGCACACGCTGACCCCGGAGACCGAGGCCGAGATCCACCGGATCCTGCCGGCCGGCTCCAGAGTGGACATCCTGGGCGGCACCGACGCGGTGTCCGACACCGTGGCCAAGCGGCTGGCGGCCCTGGGCTACACCGTTCAGCGCTATGGCGGCACCGACCGCTATGCCACGGCCCTGCAGATCGCGCAGCGCATCAACCCTTCGAAGGTCATCCTGGCGACCGGTCTGAACTACGCCGACGCCCTGACCGCCGGCCCGTTCGCCACCGGCCCGGCCGCCACGAACGGCGACCCGGCGGCGATCCTGCTGACCGACGACAAGGTGATGGACCCGGCCACTGCTGCCTACGTCCGGCGGCTTGCCGGCGCTTCCACCCCGGCCGACCCGACCCTCTACGCGGTCGGTGGCCAGGCGGTCACCGCGGCGCAGAAGACGGGCGGCTATGTGAGGGGCTTCGCCGGCAACGACCGCTACGGTACGGCCACCCAGGTGGTCCAGGCCTTCCCCGGACCGCTGCACCGCCTCGGCATCGCCTCCGGCGGCGGCTTCGCCGACGCACTCACCGGCGGCGCGGCCACCGCGGCCATGGGTGGCGCCATGGTGATCGTCCCGCCGACGCTGTCCACCGGGCTGAGCAGCCTGCTGAGCGGGCTGGCGCCGCAGCTGGCGCAGGTCGCGATCTTCGGCGGAACGGCCGTGGTGTCCCCCGCAGAGGCAAACCAGATCACGGCGGCGGTGCGCGGTCGCAGCAGCTGAAACGGCGAGACGGTGCAGGCCTGATGATGCCTGCACCGCTCTGGCTCGCCCCAGCGCATCAGGGTCAGGGCTGATCCCACCAAGAGAACGCAGCGATCCGCCACCCCTGCGGCGTCCGCACGAACTGGAAGGTCTTGACGCCCGTGCCCTCGTAGGGCTCGCCGTCGAGGAGGCCTGATTTGCTGTATTCGCCGGTGCGCGAGGCTATGTCGCCGGTGATCTCGGTGTGCTCCGAGGTCTCCCATTCGGCGAAGTCGGTGAGCCGGCCATCGGTGAGCAGGCGTGCGCGGGGTTCGATGAACTCCTCGACGGTGTAGACGGTGAAGTCCGGGCCGGTTTTGACGATGACTCCGGTCGGGAGCATCAGGCGGCGGATGCGGGCCACGTCGGCCGGGCGGCCGGCGCGGTTGTCGAAGGCGCCGAAGAAGTCGGCGGTGAGGGCGTCGAGATCCGTCTTGGACATTGGGCGATGGTACTGGGGTTCAGGCGATGAGCAGGCGGACGCCGAGGTCTGCCGCTTCGAGGCCGGCGAGGTCGTGGTTGCGGGCGGTCCAGCGGCCGGATGCCAGGTCGGCGCTGAGGGTGCGGACTGCGCGCTGCTCGGCGGCCGGGCCGACTCGGGCCCAGACCGACATGCCGCGGCGGATGTCCTGGTCCAGGTACGCCTCGGGGCGGCGCCAGTAGGCCTCGTAGAAGCCGTCGGCGCAGTCCCAGGGTATGGGTACCGGTTCCAGGCGGGCTCCGACAGCGTGGGCCAGGTCGGTCAGCGGGGGCCGGCCGATGAGCAGGTCGGCGCGCTCGGGGAGGTAGTCGCGGTCCAGCCAGAAGGTGTCGAGGGCGCTGAAGTCCTTCGTGAAAACGACCACGCGGCGGGCGACGCGGCGCATCTCCCGCAGACCGGCGAAGGGGTCCTGCGGGCCCTTCCCTTCTCCTCGGACGATCGGCTGTGGCTGATTCAGGAGCTGGCTGGGCAGTTGGAGAAGGCGTGTGCCGCGCAGCCGCTGTTCATCACGTCGCCCATCGTGTGGCTGCTCGCGATGCGCCCCGATCAGCTCGGTGCCGAGATGCACCGCCGACCTGCTCGAAGCGCGGCCGCCGGAGTCGTTGTTGGAACCCGGTGGAGATCAGGGAACAGGCCTGCCGGCACGAACTGGCGCTGTCCGGCCTGCCGGACCTGATCCGGCTCCAACTGCGGGTCATGCTCGGGTACAGCCTCCGGGCGATGCGGGCTTGTGGCGCGGGTGGAATGGCGGCCGCCTGTGGCCTCACCATGTACATGATGTACATTAGAAGCAGATGTCATGTACATAGTGCCGAATGGAGGTGGACCCATGTCGCTCACCCAAATCGACCTGGACGAGGACGCCCTGGCTGAGGCCATGAGGCTGCTGGGCACCACGACCAAGAAGGACACCGTCAACAAAGCCCTCCAGGAGACGGCCGCAAGGCTGCGGCGTCTTGAGGCAATGCAGAAGCTCACCACGATGGGCACACAAGGCGACTTCGACAAGGGCATCGCCGCGTACGAGGCTCGAAAAGAGGCGTGGCGCGAGTGAAGTTCGGGTACCTGCTCGACACTTCAGCCTTCTGGCATCTGGCGCGCGACCCCGAGGCCATGAAGGCTTGGGAACACTACGGCGCGGAGGGCATGTTCCACGTCAGCGAGCCGACACGTGCGGAGATCCTCTATTCGGCGGAGAACGCTGCACAGCGTGACGAAATGGCGGGCGTCCTCGACGTCCTATGCAAACCGGCGCCGGTCCCGAAGGATGCCTGGCGCTGGGTCGATACGGCACAGTACAAACTCACACTCAAGTCGCAGCACCGCGGTCCCGGTCCCATCGACTTGCTGGTCGCCGCCACCGCCATGCACCACAGCCTCACAGTTCTGCACGTCGACAATGACTTCGTAACCATCGCCTCAGTGATATCAGAGCTCCGACAGCAGGACATCCGCGGCTAATACAGCGTGTGGCCGATGATCGTGCGACGAGATCTGCCGAACTCGGCCGCGTTCCGGCTCGTGCTGGACGCGTGGTCGCCGGCGATGACGCTGCTGGCGCGGTCGTTCGTGTCGACCGATGATTCCGCCGCGGAGGTCGCGCAGGAGTCCTGGCTCGGCGTCAACCTCGCCAAGGGGCGCGGGGTCAGGGAGACGGTGAGGTGCGGCGGGTGGTGGGCGAGGCGCTGGCCTCGCTGCCGGAGCGGCACCGGGTCGTGGTGACGCTGCGGGCCGCAAGGAGTGAAGAGGACTTCCTGAGGACTACCTGGCGACTCGAACAGCCCTATCAGGCTTTGCGCGGGCATGACTTCGGTCGAAGCCCGGCAGCCGTCCGCCGGCAGTGCCACGCTGGGGAGCATCCTGATTTGCCAGGGTATGGGGTGGCGGGCGCTGGGAGGGCACTAGCCGTGCTTTTAGGACGCGATCGGGAGTCCGCGCGGGCTGAGGAGTCGTTGGACCGGGCGTGCTCCGGCAGCGGCGAGATCTTGCTGCTGCGGGGCGATCCCGGCATCGGCAAGAGCGTGCTGCTGGGGTGGGCGGTCGAGCGGGCGGCCGAGCGGATGCTGGTGTTGCAGGCCCGCGGTTTCGAGACCGAGGCGGAGATCGGGTACAGCGTGCTGGCCGATCTGTGCCGGCCGTTGGGCGCGGAGATCGCGGAGTTGCCGGAGCTGCTGCGGGAGGCGTTGCAGACCGCGATCGGGGCCGCCGCCGGCAGCGGGGAGGGCAGCTCCACCTTCGCCGTCGGGCGCGCGCTGACCGTGCTGCTGCAGAACGTGGCGGCGCACCAGCCGGTCCTCATCTCCCTGGACGACGGGCACTGGGCCGACGAGGCCTCGGCCTACGCGCTGGCGTTCGCGGCGCGGCGGCTCGGGGACTCGGCGACCACCGTGCTCATCACCCTGCGCAACGGCGAGCCGAGCGTCTTCGACGGCCTGGACGCGCCGTCGATCGAGCTGTCGCCGCTGGACCGGGCGGCGGCCGAGGTGCTGATCGGCGCCGAGGCGTCGCGGCGGGTCGGGCCGCGGATGGCCGAGCACATCCACCGGGCCGCGCAGGGCAATCCGCTGGCGCTGCTGGAGTTGGCCGACGCCGCGCTGAGCGGGCGGCTGGATCCGGACGACGGCCAGGTCGTGCCGTCCGGCCCGCGGCTGGAGCACGCCTTCGCCACCCGTCTGAAGCGGCTGCCGGAGCGCTGTACCAGGGCGCTGATGGTGGTGGCGACCAGCTACACCGGCGGCCTCGCCGAGATCGCCGGGGCCATGGCCCGGCTCGGGCTGTCGGCGTTCGACCTGGACCTGGCCCGGATGGAGCGCCTGGTGTGGGAGGACGGCGACCGCTGGCAGATGCGGCACCCGGTGTTCCGCTCGGTCGCCTACCAGAACTATCCGCTCGCCGAGCGGCGCCAGGCGCACCAGGCGTTCGCCGACTGGCTCGCCGACAACGGCGGCGGCGTGGGCGGCACGTTCCTGGCCGACCAGCGCGCCTGGCACGCGGCCGCGGCGGCCCTGCCCGGCGACGAGGACGCGGCCGGGCTGCTGGCCGAGGCCGCCGACGCGGCCCGCTCCCGCGGCGCCCTGGTCGCGGCCCGGCGGGCGTACCTGCGGACCCGGGAACTCAGCGCGAAGCCCGAAATCAGAGCCTTGATGTCGATCGGCGCCGCCGAGTGCGCACAGGTGTCCGGCGATGTGGAGTCCGCACAGATCCTGGCCCGCGAGGCGTTGCAGTACTCGCACTCGCCCGCCGTGGCCAACTCGGCCAACCGGGTCCTGCACCAGATCACGCTGGCCCGCGCCGGCGCGCAGGAAGTGCTGGAGCTGTTCGAGGCCGATGCCGACGAGGTGGCCGCGCACGACCCCGATCTGGCCGCGTCCTACCTCGGCGCGGCGGCGGCCACCGCGATCACGGCGACCCGCCTGCACGACACGCTCCGGCTCAGCGCGAAAGGCGTCGCCCTGACGCCCGCCTGCACGGGGACCGGAGCCGCCGCCGCCCGCACCATCAACGCCTTCGGGCTGGTCAGCAACGGCCACGCCCCCGAGTCGGCGCGCGTGATGGCCGACTACTTCCCGGCCTTCCGCGAGGCCGACCCCTGGCGCCAGAGCTTCGAGACCGTCGGGGTCACCGGCATGGTGCTGATCTGGCTGGGGATGACCGGCAAGGCCGGGGAGTACATCAGCCGCACCGCCCGCCTGCTGCGCCAGGCCGGCGCCGAGGAACACCTGCCGCTGCTGCTGATCCCGCAGGTCCTGCTGTCCATCCGCAAGGGCGAGTTCACCGCGGCGCACGAGGCGGTCGAGGAGTCCCGGCGCCTCGGCGGCGAACTCGGGCAGCGCCAGGTCGCCCCGCTCGCCGTGGCCCTGGCCGCCCGCCTGGCGGCGCTGCGCGGCAACTTCACCCGCGCCCGCGACCTGGCCACCACGACCGAGCAGCTGACCGAGGCCACCGGCGCGACGTTCTACCGCGACATCGCCAACACCGCCGTGGGCTCGGCGGACCTGGCCCAGGCCCGGCACCGGGACGCGGTGTCGGTGCTGGCCGGCGTCCGCGAGCGGGCGCTCGCCGGCGGCATGGTCGAGCACAGCCTGTTCATGCCGACCTTCGGCGACTACATCGAGGCCCTGATCCGCCTCGGCGACGGCGTCCGGGCCCGCGCCGAGGTCGCCGAGGAACTCCCCCGCGCCGAGACCGGAGGCCTGCCGGCCACGCTGGCGGTCGTATACCGCTGCCAGGCACAGGTCCTGCCGCCGGACGAGGCAGTGCCCTGGTTCGAGCGGGCTCTGGCCGCGCACGCCGATTCGGTCGACGCATTCGAGCAGGCGCGCACCCACCTGGCCTACGGCCGCTTCCTGCGCGAGGACGGCAAACCGGACCCGGCCGGACGCCTGCTGTCGGCGGCCGCGGCGGCGTTCACCACGATGGGCGCCGACCCGTGGCTGGAGGAGGCCGAGACCGAGCTGGACCTGCTGGTGCTGCCGGCGGATCTGTCCGGCGCACGGCTGGCGACGCAGGAGCGGCGGGTCATGCGGCTGGCGGCGGAGGGCGCGACGAACAGCCAGATCTCCGAGGCGCTGGGGATCGCGCCGCGCGCGGTGGACGACTACTTGGAGCAGGTGCTGCACAAGCTGGGCGTGAACCAGCGGTCGCAACTGGCCCGGCTGCTTCAGAAGGGTGCGGGCAGGTAACCCACCCTGACCAGGCTCGCGTCCGCCCACTCGGGTTCGACTTTGCGAAACGACTTCGTTTCGATACGATGGAGTTCCGAGACGACATCGTTTCGATACAGAATCGTTCAGCATGGAGTGGGTGAGCCCCGATGACGCAGACCAGCCAGGCGACCCAGCCCGGCCCCGCCCCCGGACGCAAGCGCGACGCCTCCCGCGACGACGCGCTGTGCCAGGCGGCGCTGGAGCTGCTGGCTGAAGTCGGCTACGACCGCCTCACGATCGACGCCGTCGCCTCGCGCGCCGGGGCCGGGAAGGCGACGTGCTACCGCCGCTGGGCCGGGAAGGCCGAGCTGACGGTGGACGCGATCGGCCGGATGAAGGCCCAGCCCGAGCTGCCGGACACCGGCACGCTGCGGGGCGACCTGGTCGAGCTCACCTGCCACTTCCACGACACCGAGGACGCGGCCTTCCGCACCGACGTCCAGGCCGGGCTCGTCTCGGGCCTGGTCCGGGACGCCAAGCTGCGCGAGGTCTTCGCCGAGCAGTTCATCGCGCCGCGCAAGGCGGTGTTCCGCACCGTCTTCCAGCAGGCCGTAGAACGCGGCGAGATCGCACCGGTGCCGAACTACGAACTGCTCTCCGACGTCGTGCCGTCCATGGTCTTCCACCGGATGATCATGACCGGCAAGGCCCCGGACCCGGAGTTCGTGCAGACGATCATCGACCAGATCGTGCTGCCGCTCACCGCCAAGAACCCGAACCAGAGCCCCACTCAGACAAGGACTTTCTCGTCATGACCGACTCGATAACCCAGGGTCTGGACCCGAGGCGGTGGCGGGCTCTGGCCTTCATCGCCCTGGCCCAGCTGATGGTCGTCCTCGACGGCACCATCGTGAACATCGCCCTGCCCTCCGCCCAGCGCGACCTGGGCATCTCCGACGCCAACCGGCAGTGGGTGGTCACCGCCTACGCCCTGGCGTTCGGCGGGCTGCTCCTGTTCGGCGGCCGCATCGCCGACCGGTGGGGACGGCGCCGCGCCTTCCTCATCGGCCTGATCGGCTTCGCCGGCGCCTCGGCGCTCGGCGGCGCGGCGGTCAACACCAGCATGCTGCTCGGCGCCCGGGCGCTGCAGGGCGCCTTCGGCGCGATCCTCGCCCCGGCCGCGCTGTCGCTGCTGACGGTGACCTTCACCCAGCCCAAGGAGCGCGCGAAGGCCTTCGGCATCTACGGCGCGATCTCCGGTGGCGGCGCCGCCGTCGGCCTGCTGCTGGGCGGTCTGCTGACCGAGTACGCGAACTGGCGCTGGACGTTGTACGTCAACGTCCTGTTCGCCGTGGTCGCCGTGCTCGGCGCGATCTTCGAGATCAAGGAGCCCGAGGGCACCCGCAACCACAACCGCTTGGACGTCCTGGGCATCGTGCTGGCCGGCGCGGGCCTGGCCTCGCTGGTCTACGGCTTCAACAAGGCCGAGAGCGACGGCTGGAGCTCGACGACCACGCTCGGCTTCATCATCGGCTCCGTGGTGCTGCTCGCCGCGTTCGTCTTCTCCCAGACCCGGGTGTCCGCCCCGCTGCTGCCGCTGCGCGTGGTGACCGACCGCAACCGCGGCGGCGCCTACCTGACCATCGGCCTGGCCGTGGTCGCCATGTTCGGCGCGTTCCTGTTCCTCACCTACTACCTGCAGGTCGTGCAGGGCTACAGCCCGCTCAAGAGCGGCCTGGCGTTCCTGCCGATGGTCGTGGGCATGATGCTCGGCGCGACGCAGGTTGCCGTCCGGCTGCTGCCGAAGGTGCCGACCCGGCTCCTGATGGTCCCCGGCGCCCTGACCGCCGCCGCGGCGATGCTGATCCTGACCCAGATCTCGGTCGGCGGCTCGTACACCACCCACGTGCTGCCCGCGCTGCTGATGCTCGGCTTCGGCATGGGCCTGGTGTTCATGCCGGCCATGAACCTGGCGACCCACGGCGTGCGGCCGCAGGACGCGGGCGTCGCCTCGGCGATGGTCAGCACCTCGCAGCAGGTCGGCGGTGCGATCGGCACCTCGCTGCTGAGCACGATCGCCAACAGCGCGACCGCGAACTACGCCAAGAGCCACGCCGCGGGCGTGCACTCCGCGGCCGGCGGCGCGCAGCTGAAGCTCTCGGCCATGGTCCACGGCTTCACGGTCGCGTACTGGCTGGCCGCCGGGCTGCTGACCGCGGCCGCCCTCGTGGCCGGCGTGCTGATCAACGCCCGTCCGCAAACCCAGACCGGCGGCGGCCACGGCGCCGGCGACGCGGGTTCGAAGAGCACGGAAACCGTTGAGGACGCAGTCCCGGTCTTCGCACACTGATCACCAGAACAGCAAGAACCGCCCGGCCGTGACACCACCGCCACGGCCGGGCCTTGGGGGAGACCGACATGGACACAGCGGTGAAAGCTCCTACTCAACCCGGGTCGCTCCTTGACGCGGCCCGCGAACTGAGCACGCACCCGGAACGCGTGAAGCGCCTGCGCGCCCGCTTCCTGGCCGTGCTCGTGGCCTGCTGCGCGGGCCTGGGCGCCTGGATCGTCTACCTGGCCTTCTCGATGCCGACCGGGTACCAGTCGAAAGCCTGGTCCGCCGCATGGGTCGGCTTCGACATCCTGCTGCTGCTGGCCCTGACCGGAACGGTCGTGGCGGCGATGCTGGGCCGGCAGATCGTGGTGATGTTGGCGGTGTTCACGGCGACCCTGCTGTTGTGCGACGCCTGGTTCGACATAGTCCTGGACTGGGGAACCTCCGACGTCTGGCTGAGCGTGGCCTCAGCGGTGTTCATCGAGGTACCGCTGGCGCTGTTCCTGCTTTTCCGCGCACGCCGGCTGGTCCGAGTCGCGCTCCAGCGGCGCTGGCGCGAACTCGGACTGCCCGGCGATCCCCCGGCGCTGTACCGGATTCCGCTGTTCTACGCCGGTGAGGCGGTAGCGGAACCGGCAGCGGCGGCAGCAACATCTGACACGGCTCTGAGCGACTGAGCATCCAGCCGGCACCCAACCTGCATCCAACCCGGCATCCAGCCGCCGGATCAGAGGCTGGCGGCGGTGATGTCGCCGTGCGAGGTGGTGGCCTTGACGGTCAGACCCGCGGCGGCGCCGTCGGTGTTCCGCAGCCCGTTGTCGATCCGGCCGTGGGCGGTCCCGGCGTCCAGGATCCCGGACACGCCGCGGGCGGCGGTGACCGACAGGTCGCCCATGTCGGTGTGGAGCTCGACCAGGCCGGACTGAGCCTCGGCGATGGCGATGTCGCCCTTGCCGTTGCGGATCCGCGCCGGGCCGGACAGCCGGGCGATGGAGACGTCGCCGGTGTGCACCTTCAACCGCACGCTTTCGGCCTCCTCGACACTGACGCTGCGGTAGCCGCCGTCGAAGACCACCTCGCCGAGCCGGCCGGCGGTGTGCAGTTCGGCCGCGCCGGCCTTGCCCTCGATGCGCGAACCGGCCGGCAGTTCGATGGTCACCCGCAGAGCGCCGGAGCTGCCGAGCACCCGGTTGGCCTCGGCGGTGGTGATGCTCAGCACGCCGTCGCGGAACTCGATACCGGTCTGCTGGACAGCCTTCACGTCGCGCCGCTTCGAGGCGTCGGCGGGCAGGACCTCGACCCGGGTGTCGGTGCGCTCGGTGGCGATCAGACGGACGCTGCCGGCCGGGATGTCCAGGCTGACGAAGACCGGGTTGGGAGTGGCGAAGTTCTGCATGATGTGCTCCTTGGTTTCTCACCTCGGCGGGCCCGTCCGGCCCGCTCTCACATCTCCAATGTCGGCCCACGCGCTGACGCGGCCCTGACCCCGCCCTGACCCGGTCCTGACACCGCCGCTGACACGGAACACCGCCCCCGGCCGGTGAGAGTGGGCGGGGGCGGTGCGGTGGTGAAGCGGTGGTGAGGCTGGGTATCGGGTCAGTCGAAGACGAGGTCGAACTGCTCGGCCGAGCTGATCGACGTCTGGCCGGCGATGAGCGGCGACGCTCCGCCGTTGGGCGCGGTCACGATGTCGTTGTTCGCGTGGGCCCGCAGGCTCACGCTCCCGATGCCGTTGGCGATGAGGTCGAACTCCTCCCACGGCCCGATCGAGGTGCGGTTGGCGATCAACGGCGAGGCGCCGGCGTTGTCAGCGGTCACGATGTCGTTGTTCGCGTGCGCGCGCAGGCTCACGCTGCCGTCCGTGTTGGGGATCAGGTCGAAGGTCTCCCAAGGCCCGACCGCGGTGCGGTTCGCGATCAACGGCGAGGCGCCGGCGTTGTCAGCCGTCACGATGTCGTTGTTCGCGTGCGCGCGGAAGCTGACCGGGACGGTGTCCTGGACGAGGTCGAACTCCTCCCAGGGGCCGATCGAGGTGCGGTTGGCGATCAGCGGAGAGGCGCCCGCGTTGTCAGCGGTCACGATGTCCTGGTTGGTGAACGAGCGCAGACTCACGCTCCCGTCCGGGTTGTGGATCAGTCCGAACACCTCCCAGTTGCCGACACCGCCCCGGTTGGCGATCAGCGGCGCGGCCCCGTCGTTCTCGGCGGTGACCCAGTCGCCGACGGACAGGGACTTCAGGTTCACCGTGCCGTCGGTGCCGGTGACCATCTCGAACTCCTCGGCCCTGCCGATCGAGGCGGCGTCCGCGATCAGCGAGGTGGTGCTGTCGGGCGCGTCGACGTAGTGGCCGTTGGCGTGGGCCTTGAAACTGACCACCGAGGCGCTGGTGGAGAACGTCGTGGTGTTGTTGGCGTAGCCGGCCGCGGTGACGTTGGCCTGGACCGCGTTCTCGGTCGCGTCCGAGGGGAACCCGGCCGTGACCGCGCCTTCGAAGAACTCGCCCTTGCCCAGGTCGCTGTTGTCCCCGCCGGTGCCCAGCTCGATGGAGGGCTGCACCTTCATCGGGTTGTAGCCGTTGGGCAGTGCTCCGGAATAGGCCTGTGTCAGCCCGCCGGATTGTCCGCTGCCGTATTTGAGCGTGAAGTTGGTTGTGCCGTTGTTCTTCTCCCAGGCGGTCACGAACGAGCCGGTCTCGCTGGGGATGTTCGGCGGGTTCGGGCCGGCGGCGCTGAAGTACATGCCGTTCTCGATGTCGCCGCCGACCCACGGGCCGGTGCCCGTGCAGCCTCCGGTCCAGCAGGCGGTTCCGTAGTAGATCGCGTTCATGGTCGCGTTGCCGTCGTCGCTGTCGTTGGTCTCGGCTGAGCCGAAGTCGAAGCAGCAGCTGCCGCTCGTCAGGTTGGACGAGGTCAGCATGTACTCGCCCTCGGGCTGCGAGCCGGTGGGCACGTTCTTGGCGGCATTGTTGCGATACCCGGTGCCGACGGTGTTGACCAGCACGCCGTACGCCGGCTGGCCGCCGACGGTCACGGGCAGCGCCATGGCGTTCGCGCCGATGTCCGAGCCGTTCGGGCCGGGGCCGCCCAGGCCGTTCGAGCAGCCGGAGCACGACTTGCCCGGGGAGATCGGCAGGTTGTTGGCGTTGGAGGTCTGGTCGTACAGAAGCGTGATGGTGCAGGTGGTCCCGGAGCAGAAGGACACCTGCGGCGCCGAGTTGGCCACCCCGCCGACCGATTCCAGGCCGATGTTCAGGGTGCTGTTGTCCGAGGCGCGCTGGATTTGGTAGAGCGGGCCGTTGTAGGAGGCGAACATCGCGCGCGTGGTGCTGTACGCGGCCTCACACGGCGCGTTGCCCGACGCGTAGATGTCGCACGGCGCAGCCGTGGCCGCCGCGGCTTTCGTCGAGGTTGTGCCGAAGACCGGCACCGCGACGGCTATGGCCATCGCGATCAGGAACGCGGCCACCAGCCGCGTTCCACGTCGGAGTCTTGGTGGGACGAACACGGACACCTCCATCGGATCAGGCTTTTGATTTCGGGCTGGTGTTGCGCACATGTTTCGTCTGACTATGGGTGTAAGTCAAGACTCTGAGCCGGTCTTCGAGCCTTGGTTTCACACAACTCCGATGGATCACCGCCCACTGCTTGACGAGGGTGCGGATCGCGAGTTCAATCACGACGTGAATTAAGTCCCTCCGAACCCGTCCGAGGCAGGAGAAAATGGGACGCTTTCGCATCACGAGACTGACGCTCGGCCTGGCAGTGGTGTCCGCCCTGGCCTTGGTCGGCGGGCCCTCCATCGCCCACGCCGCAGGCGGGAGCCCTTACGGCGGAACAGCGGCCGCGGTTCCCGGGACGGTCCAGGCCGAGAACTACGACACCGGCGGCCAAGGTGTGGCCTACAACGTCACCGGCACCAACGGCTCGGCCAACAGCTACCGGTCCGACGGCATCGACCTCGAAGCCACCACCGACACCGGCGGCGGATACGACGTCGGCTGGACCGCGACCGGGCAGTGGTTCGACTACACCGTGAACGTCGCGGCGGCCGGGACCTACACGGTGAGCCTCAGGCTCGCCTCACCGAACGGCGTGACCGACGGCCTGCACATCGCCAACTCCTCCGGGACGAACCTGTCGGGCTCGGTGAACGTGCCGGCGACCGGCGGCTGGCAGACCTGGGCGACCGTGACCACCAGTGTCACGCTCCCCGCCGGGCAACAGACGCTGGTCGTGGACCAGGACAACGGCGGCTGGAACCTCAACAGCCTGGCCTTCGCCAGCAACGAGGGTCCCTACGGCGGGACGGCCGCCGCGATACCCGGCACTGTGCAGGCCGAGAACTACGACACCGGCGGCCAAGGTGTGGCCTACAACGTCACCGGCACCAACGGCTCGGCCAACAGCTACCGGTCCGGCGGCATCGACCTCGAAGCCACCACGGATACCGGCGGCGGATACGACGTCGGCTGGACCGCGTCCGGACAGTGGTTCAAGTACACGGTCAACGTCGCGACGGCGGGCACGTACACCGTCGGCCTCCGCCTGGCCTCGGTCAGTGGCGTGACCGACGGGTTGCACATCGCCGACGCCTCGGGCACCAACCTCTCCGGGAACGTCACCGTCCCGGCGACCGGCGGCTGGCAGACGTGGACGACGGTCTCGGCCACCGTCACGCTTCCGGCCGGGCAGCAGACCCTGACCGTCGCCCAGGACAACGGCGGCTGGAACCTCAACAGCCTGGCCTTCGCCGCATCGGCCTCCGGGATCGACACCTCGGCCTGGTACGAGGTCGTGAACCAGAACTCGGGCCTGTGCGCGAGCGCGGCGGGCAGCGGCACCGCGGACGGCACCGCCGTGCAGCAGGCGGCGTGCACCGGCGCGTCGAGCCAGCTTTGGCAGTTCGTCCCGGTGGCGGCCGGCGAGTACCAGGTCCTGAACCAGAACGCCCAGGCCGGCGGCGAGAGCTGGAACATCACCGGTGGCGTGACGGCCACCGCGGCCGGCGCGCTTTTGCAGACCTGGCAGTACGGCGGCACGAGCAACACCAACGAGTTGTTCGCGGCGCACCAGCAGACCAACGGCGACTACACCTTCGTGGCCGACAACTCCGGCCTGTGCGTCGACACCCCCGGCGCCTCCACGGCCGGCGGGGTGCAGCTGGACCAGAACACCTGCAACGGCACCAGCGCGCAGGCGTTCAACCTCGTGGTGCCCACCGGCGGCTGCGGGACCTCCTGCGGCGGGACGCCCGACTTCGGTCCCAACGTGTTCGTCATGGACCCGTCGATGTCCTCCTCGACCATCCAGAACCAGATCAACTCGGTCTACAACTCGCAGCAGAGCAGCGAGATGGGTTCGAACCGCTACGCCATCCTGTTCAAGCCGGGCACGTACAACGTGGACGTGCCGGTCGGCTTCTACACACAGGTGCTCGGCCTCGGGCAGTCCCCGACGCAGACCACGATCACCGGCGGCGGTGTGCACGCGGACGCGAACTGGAACGGCGGCAACGCGACCATCAACTTCTGGCGCGACGCGGAGAACCTGACCAGCTCCCCCTCCTCCGGCAGCACGGTGTGGGCCACCTCGCAGGCCACCCCGCTGCGCCGGATGGACATCAACGGCTCGCTGGCGCTGTCGCTCAACGGCTACTCCTCCGGCGGCTTCATCGGCGACTCGGTGGTCACCGGCCAGGTGAACTCCGGCAGCCAGCAGCAGTACATGCTGCGCAACGACCAGTTCGGCAGCTGGGCCGGCGCGAACTGGAACATGGTCTTCACCGGTTCGACCGGCGTGCCGGGCAACAGCTTCCCGAACCCGCCGGACACCTCGGTCGGGACCACGCCGACGATCTCGGAGAAGCCGTACCTGTACGTCGACGGCTCGGGCAACTACAACGTGTTCGTGCCGAGCAACCAGGCCAACCGCTCCGGCACCAGCTGGAGCAACGGCAACACCCCGGGCAGCTCGCTGCCGATCAGCTCGTTCCACATCGCCAAGCCCGGCGACAGCGTGGCGACCATCAACGCCGCGCTGGCCAACGGCCAGAACCTGCTGTTCACCCCGGGCGTCTACCAGGTCAACGGCACCATCAACGTGACCCGGCCGGACACCGTGGTGCTCGGGCTGGGTCTGGCCACGCTGGTCTCCAACGGTGGCAACACGATCCTGTCCACCGCGGACGTCAACGGCATCCGGATCGGCGGGCTCATCTTCGACGCCGGCACGACCAACTCGCAGACGCTCGTGCAGATCGGCCCGTCCGGATCGAGCGCGAGCCACGCGAGCGACCCGACCGTGCTGTCCGACGTGTTCGCCCGCATCGGCGGCGCGACGGTCGGCTCGGCCACGCAGACGCTGGTGGTCAACAGCGCCAACGTGATCGGCGACGACCTGTGGCTGTGGCGCGCCGACCACGGCAACGACGGGACCGTCGGCTGGACGGCCAACACGGCCGCCAACGGCCTGGTGGTCAACGGCGCGAACGTCGCGATGTACGGCCTGGCCGTCGAGCACTACCAGGCGGTCCAGGTGCAGTGGAACGGCAGCGGCGGGAAGGACTACTTCTACCAGAGCGAGATGCCCTACGACGTGCCGGATCAGGGTTCGTGGATGGACGGCTCGGCGCGCGGCTACCCGTCGTTCGCGGTGTCCGGCTCGGCCACCGGCTTCCAGGGGTACGGGCTCGGCGTGTACTGCTTCTTCAGCACCAACAACAGCGTGGTGTCGGACAACGCGTTCACGTCGGCGGCCTCCGGAGCGGGTTGGCACGACCTGGTGACCGTCTCGATCACCAACGCCGGCGCGATCGAGGACGTGATCAACGGGGTCGGCGGTGCGACGCCGACCAACACGTCCGCGGTGGATGTGACCAGTTATCCGTGAGCGCCCTGAGCGCCGTCTGAGGCTGGACGGGTCCGATGGGGCCCGTCCAGCCTTCTTCCGTGGCGGGTGGGATCAAGGCGGGAACATGGCGGGACCCTGCGCTGTTGGCCGCGAATGTCCCTGTGTGATCGAACTTCGGAAGGTGGGACGCCATGATGCGGGCGATGGTTCTCCAGGAATTCGGCAGTGCGCTGGTCCCGGTGGAGCAGGAGGTGCCCCAGGCCGGCGCCGGCGAGGTCCTGGTGCGCGTGGAGGCCAGCGGGGTGAATCCGCTGGACACCAAGATCCGGGCCGGCCGGGCGGCGCACGCCCAGACGGAGTTGCCCGCCGTCCTGGGCCTGGACCTGGCCGGGGTCGTGGAGGAGGTCGGGGCGGGGGTCACCGGCTTCGCGCCGGGGGACGAGGTGTACGGGTTGACCGGCGGTGTCGGCGACCTTCAGGGGTCGCTCGCCGAGTTCGCCGCCGTCGACGCGCGCCTGCTCGCCCGCAAGCCGCACAGCATCGGGATGCGCGAGGCCGCCGCACTGCCCCTGGTGGTGATCACCGCGTGGGAGGGGTTGATCGACCGGGCCGACGTGCAGCCGGGGGACAAGGTGCTGGTCCACGGCGGCGCCGGCGGGATCGGGCATGTCGCGGTGCAGCTCGCGCGGGCCCGGGGCGCCGAGGTGTTCGCGACGGGTTCGGGCGCCAGTCTCGACGTCATCCGCGGGCTCGGGGCCACACCGATCGACTACACGGTGGGCGACGTCGAGGCGTACGTGGCGGAGCACACCGGGGGCGAGGGCTTCGACGTCGTCTTCGACACCGTCGGCGGGGCGACGCTGGACGCCTCGTTCGCGGCGGTGCGCACCTACACCGGGCATGTCGTCAGCGCTCTGGGTTGGGGGTCGCACAGCCTCGCGCCGTTGTCGTTCCGCGGCGCCACGTATTCCGGCGTCTTCACGTTGCTGCCGATGCTGACCGGCAAGGGCCGGGAGCACCACGGGGAGATCCTGGCCGCGGTGAGCGAGCTGGTCGACCGGGGACTGCTGCGGCCGCGGCTGGACGAGAAGGTCTATCCGCTGGCCGAGGTCGCCGCCGCGCACGCCGCGGTGGAGTCGGGCGCGCGGCAGGGGAAGGTCGTGGTGAGCGTCCGCGGCTGAGGCCCGGCCGGGCCCGGCCGAAGCCTGACCGAAGCCTGATCGGCCCCAGGCCAACACTCGGCGAAGGGCCGATGAATTCCGCGTTCAGGCAGGTCCCGACCAACTAAGGATGCCCTAAGCTCAGCGGCGAACCCGTTCCGGACGCTCGCCACGATGGGGCTCCCCTTGTCCAAGATCCTGCCCAGACTGGCTTCGCCGAAGGTCGTCCTGCCGCTCACCGCCGTCGCGGTGGCGTGCGCTGCGGTCGCCGGCACGGCCCTGCACCACTCGCCGGCCAAGCCGAGGTACGCCGCCGGGCTGCCGGCCGACGCGCTGACCGTCGACGCCTACGACTGCGGCGCCGACTGGACCTCGGCCAAGCCGGGCAAGCAGAACCTGCTCATCGCCAACACCGGCATCGAGACCACCGAGGTGTACCTGGTCGATCCGGGCAGCGGCGCGATCTACGGCGAGCTCGTCGGCCTGGCCCCCGGGACCACCGACCAGATGCCGGTCGTGCTCGGCGACGGCACCTACGCCCTGCGCTGCTGGCCGGCCGACGCCGACCCGGTCACCGGGCCCGGGGTCCACGTCACCGGCAGCGCGCCGGCGGCGATGGCCGGGACGGTGACGCCGGGCGTGCTGCCGGTCTCGCGCGAGGACCTCACCGGACCGGTGAAGCAGTATCAGGCCTACGTCGAGGACGGGCTCAGCAAGCTCAAGCCGCTGGTCCAGAAGCTCCAGGCCGACCTCGCCGCCGGCAACCTGGACGCCGCCCGCGCCGACTGGGTGCCCGCGCACCAGCAGTACGAGCGGCTCGGCGGCGCGTACGACGCCTTCGGCGACCTCGGCGACGCGATCGACGGACTGCCCAGCGACCTGCCGGGCGGGGTCGGCGACTCCGGCTTCGGCGGCTTCCACCGCCTCGAGTACGGACTCTGGCACGGCCAGAGCGCCGCGGACCTGACCGGCCCGGCCGCCGACCTGGCGAGCTCGGTGGACAAACTGGCGGCCCAGTTCCCGACCGCGCAGATCGACCCGCTGCAACTGGGCCTGCGCACCCACGAGATCCTCGAGGACGCGGTCCGCTTCGAACTGTCGGGCCAGAGCGACCAGGGCAGCGGCACGACGCTGGCGACGGTCGACGCGAACATCGACGGCACCCAGGCCCTCCTGGGCATCCTGCGGCCCCTGCTGACGCCCCGCGACCCGGACCTCCCCCGCATTGACAGAGCGCTGACCCGCCTGCGCACCCTGGCCGAGGCCCAGCACCGGCCCGACGGTTCCTGGACCCCGCTGGCGCAGCTGACGACGGCGCAGCGCGAGGCGCTGAACTCGGCGGCGGGCGGCGCGGTGGAGCTGCTGGCGCCGGTGGCGACGATCTGCGAACCGCGGCTGGACAAGTCGTGACGGCGGTCCTGATGCCGAAGCTCACTCCCCTCGAAGCGCTTGCCCTGCACCAGCCGGCGCCCGGCGACGATCCGCGAACCGCGGCTGGACACGTGCTGACGACGGTCCCGACACCGAAGCCCACCCCGCTCGCCGAAGCGCTTGCCCTGAGGCTGTCGGCGCCAAAGCCCACTCCCCTCGAAACGCTCGCTCTGCACCAGCCGGCGCCCGGCGACGATCCGCGAGCCACGACTGGACGAGTCCTGATGGCGGCTCCGATACCGAAGCCCACTCCGCTCGAAGCCCTTGCCCTGCACCAGCCGGCGCCCGGCGACGATCCGCGAGTCACCGCTGGACGAGTCCTGATGACCGCCCCAGTGCCGAAGCCCACTCCCCTCGAAGCGCTTGCTCTGAACCAGATCTCACCAGGGAGCACCCGATGACCGCCTCGATCGGCCGCCGATCCCTGCTCCGCGCCGCCGGTATCGGCGGGGCCGCGGCAGCCGCCACCGCCGCCGGGACCGGGGTCGCGCTGACCCGCGAGACCGCATCGGCCGCCGCTGTGGCCGACGGTGCCGCGCCGGCGCCGCCTTCGTTCCGGGGGCCGCATCAGGCCGCGGTGCTGCGGGGGGCTTCGCCGTCGACGATCATGCTGGCGCTCGATGTCACCGCGACCGACAGGGCCGGGCTGGCCGAGTTGTTCCGCACGCTGACCGCGCGGGCCTCGTTCCTCACCGCCGGCGGGCTGCCGGATCAGGCCGGGGTCGCCGGGCCGCCGACCGATTCCGGGACGCTGGGGCCGGAGGTGGCCGCCGACAACCTCACCGTGACGCTCGGGGTCGGGGCCTCGTTGTTCGACGACCGGTTCGGGCTGGCCGCGCGCAAGCCCGCCGGGCTGTTCCCGATGCCGGTCTTCCCCAACGACGACCTGGACCAGGCGCAGTGCCACGGCGACCTGAGCCTTCAGCTGTCCGCCGACCACGGCGACACCGTGCTGCACGCGCTGCGTGACATCATGCGCAGCGTCCGCGGCGCCGCGCAGATCCGGTGGCGCATCGACGGTTTCGTCAGCCCGCCGCGTCCTTCCGGGACGCCGCGCAACCACTTCGGCTTCATGGACGGCACCGCCAACCCCGACGTCGCCGACGCGGCGCAGATGAGCCGGCTGGTGTGGGTGGACCCGGCGAGGAACCCGGCGTGGGCGGTCGGCGGCAGCTATCTGAGCGTGCGCCTGATCCGGATGCTGACCGAGTTCTGGGACCGGGTCTCGCTCGGGGAGCAGGAGAACATGTTCGGGCGGCGGCGCGGCAGCGGGGCCCCGCTGTCCGGGCACGTCGAGACCGACGCCCCGGACTACTCCAACGACGCCACCGGCGAGACGATCCCGCTGACCAGCCACATCCGCCTGGCCAATCCGCGCAGCGCGGCCACCGACGCCTCACGGATCCTGCGGCGCGGCTACAACTACGACCGCGGTGTGGACGCCAACGGCAACCTCGACATGGGCCTGATCTTCACCTGTTACCAGCAGGACATCAAGCGGCAGTTCGAGACGGTGCAGAACCGCCTGAGCGGAGAGCCGCTGGACGATTACATATCGCCGTTCGGCGGCGGGTACTTCCTGGTACTCCCCGGGGTTTCGCCCGGTTCGGACTTTTTCGCCTCGGGGCTCCTGACCTGAAGATTCGCGGGGCTCGTGCCTCAGAATTCTCATGAGATTCCCAGCAAGTTCACTGCGGTTGTCGAGACTGTCCCCGGAAAGCAGGCAAGGCCGTCTCCAAGGAAGAGAATCCGATGTCGCAGAGCAAGAAACGACTGATCCGCCGGAAGTGGGTCCTGCCCGCCGCCGCCGCCGCGGTGCTCGGTCTTGTCGCCACCCCGAGCGCCTTCGCGTCCGGCTACAACTGGCACCACGGCCACGACGGGAGCGGCGACAACCGCACCAGCACGCCGATCAAGCACGTGGTCGTGCTGTTCGACGAGAACGTCTCCTACGACCACTACTTCGGCACCTACCCGAAGGCCGCCAACGACGGCCAGGGCACGCCGTTCACGGCGAAGAAGGACACGCCGAAGTCCAACGGGCTGACCCCGTCGCTGCTGACGGCCAACCCGAACCAGTACAACCCGCAGCGGCTCTCGCCGAGCCAGGCGCTGACCTGCGACCAGAACCACGGCTACACGGCCGAGCAGAAGGCGTCGGACAACGGCAAGAACGACGCCTACGTCCAGAACACCGACGTGTCGACCTGCACCGGCCAGCCGATCCTCTACGGCGCCCCGGGCCTGGTCATGGACTACTACGACGGCAACACCGTCACCGGCCTGTGGAACTACGCTCAGAACTACGCGATGAGCGACAACGCCTACAGCGACGTGTTCGGCCCGTCGACCCCCGGCGCCCTGAACCTGATCTCGGGCCAGACCTACGGCGCCACCGCGGTGAACTCCACCACGGGCCAGCCGGTCACCGCCTCGTTCATCGGCTCCCCGAACGCCTCCGGCGTAGGCACGCTGTACACCGACGCCGACCCGGCGTACGACGACTGCTCGGACAACGGCCACGCGTCGACCTCGCCGCTGGCCGCGCTGTCCGGCCAGAACGTCGGCGACCTGCTGAACAAGAAGAACGTCACCTGGGGCTGGTTCCAGGGCGGCTTCGCGCCGACCACCGCCGCGAGCGCCTCGGCCAACGGCTACGCGCAGTGCGGCGCCACCTCCAAGAACATCGGCGGCAACTCCTCCGCCGACTACTCCCCGCACCACAACCCGTTCGAGTACTACAAGTCGACGGCGAACCCGCACCACCTGCCGCCGACGAAGCCGTCGATGATCGGCAAGACCGACCAGGCGAACCACGAGTACGACCTGACCAACTTCACCACCGCGCTGAACACCGGCAACCTGCCGGCCGTCAGCTTCCTGAAGGCGGCGGAGTACCAGGACGGCCACGCCGGCTACTCCGACCCGCTGGACGAGCAGAACTTCGTCGCGACCGAGATCAACGCGATCCAGAAGTCCGCGGACTGGAAGGACACGGCGATCATCGTCGCCTACGACGACTCCGACGGCTGGTACGACCACCAGTCCGGCAAGGTCGTCAGCGGCTCGAACACCGCGCTGGACGCTTCCGCCGCCTGCACCGCGGCCGCTCCGGCCAGCGGCCAGGCGGACCGCTGCGGCGTCGGCCCGCGCCAGCCGTTCCTGGTGATCTCGCCCTTCAGCAAGCAGAACTACATCAGCCACAACCAGATCTCCCAGGCCTCGATCCTGCAGTTCGTCGAGAACAACTGGTGCCTGGGCCAGGTCGGCAACGGGTCCTTCGACCGCACCGCCGGCTCGATCGACGGCATGTTCAACTTCTGGGACCAGGACGTCCGCAACAAGGTCATCCTGAACCCGACCACCGGCGCCGTCGTCTCGCACCGGTAGTCACCCCCGCCGGCTGTGAAGGCCGGTGAAGCAGAACCGGACCATCGGCGCCCGGGCCCTCAGAAGGTGTGAGGGCCCGGGCGCTGTGTAATCACCCCGGGGGATGAGCGACACAGAGAACTGATGGCCGATGCAAGGCCCGACCCGGCGCAGCAGGCTGACGGCATGAACCGAACCAGCACACGACGCAGGACGCTCTGCCGGGCCGGTGCCGTCACCGCCGCCACGGCGCTGGTGATGGCCGCGGCCGCGACCGGTGCCGAAGCCGAGGCCAGAAGGTCGCCGGTCGACGGCGTATGGCGGATGGACGGCTACGGAGCGGTCCTGGACGTCGAAGGCGGCACCGTCGCGTCCTACGAGACCACCGCCATCAGCTGCCTGCCGGACTTCACCGGCGACCAGGTCGGGGCGAGCGGGCCTCATGGGGCTACGACTTTCGCAGTGGGGACCACGCAGTTCACGCTCCGCCCCGAACAGCACGTGCAGGCGCTCGCGATGACGATCCAGGAGTCGGTCGGGACCCGGCACCTCACGCGCCTGCCCGCGCTCCCCGCCCGGTGCTCGCAGCCGACCCCCGCCGATCCGCGGACCGTCTTCGACGTCTTCTGGCAGACCTACCAGGAGAACTATCCGTTCTTCGCCGCGCGCGGCATCAGCGGCATCGACTGGCAGGCCACCGGGAACCGTTTGCGGGCCGAGATCACCCCGACGACGACCGACGCCCAGCTCTTCCAGATCCTCACCGAAGCCTTCGCCCCGCTGAACGACGCCCACACCGCCCTGACCGACGGCACCACGATGGTCTCGCCGTCCCGGCCCGGCACCATCGATCCGAGCCGCGCCTACGACCTCTCGATCAAAGCCTTCATCCAGGCCCACGACCTCACCACGCCGCTGCAGGAATGGGGCCGAGGCCACATCGCCTACGCGGACCTCCCCGGCGGCATCGGCTACCTGCGCTTGTCCTCGTTCGCCGGCTACACCAGTCCCGACGACAGCGGCGGCTTCTCGGCCGACGAAGCCGAACTCACCAAGGCCCTCGACGCGATCTTCACCCCTGAGCGGACCCAGGGGCCGAACGCCTTGCGCGGCCTGGTCATCGACGACCGCGTCAACGGCGGCGGCTCCGACGTCCTCGCGTTGGACGTCGTCTCGCGCCTGACCGCGAAGCCGTACACCGCCTACTGGAAGAAGCACCGCGACGACCCGGACGATCCGACCGTCTTCAGCAGTCCCCAGCCGATCCGCGTCGCCCCGGCGGACAAACCGGTCTACCGCGGCCCCATCGCGTTGTTGGCCGGCGGCTCGACGGTGAGCGCGGGCGAGACGTTCGCGCAGGCGCTGATGGGCCGCTCCCCCGCCCCGGTCCGCATCGGCGAGAACACGCAGGGCTCGTTCTCCGACACACTGAACCGGGTCCTGCCCAACGGCTGGGAGTTCGAGCTCCCGAACGAGGAGTATCCGGTCTCGCGCACCGGCCCCACCTTCGACATCACCGGGATCCCGCCGCAGATCCGGATCCCCGTGTTCCCGCCGGAGGAGATGGCGGCCGGCAAGGACACGGCGTTCACCGAAGCGGTGGCGCTGCTCAGTTGCCCGAAGGGCGCGGGCTGAGAAACCAAGACCGCGAGTCACGGTCCGCCGGTCAGGTCACCGGTTCCAGAGATCGGCGGATGTCAGCCGCCCCGGATCGGCGTACAGCTCGGTCCAGTCCAGAACGTCGTCGGCGACGCTCTCCCAGCCGGGGGCATTCAGGGTGTGGTGACACCCGTCCGGGTATTCGAGGTAGCTGGTGACCGCGTCCGACTTCCAATAGCGGCGCGCGGTCGCCTCCACCGACTCCGGCGGCACACTCCGGTCCGCCCCGCTGCCGACCAACAGCAACGGCGCCCGCAAGGACGAGCGGTAGTCGATCGCCATGGGATCGGCACGGCGCGACGGCAGCGCGCCGCCGAAGACCCGCACCCGCTTTGTGGGAATCCGGGGCGGATTGACGGCGACACCCGCCGCGCCGTAGCCGCGATCGAGCAGCATCTGCACGATCACCCCGCCGAAGCAGTGGCCGATCAGCACCGGCGGCTGTGGCACCGTCAACAGCAGCCGCTCGTAGTAGGTGACGACCGACGCGACCTGCTCCCAGTCGCGCGGTCCGAGGCAGTCCTCGGAGGTCGCCAGCGGCACGCCGGTGGCGATGACGCTGTACCCGCGCGCGGTGTAGCGGGACATCCAGCCCTGCCAGTCCATGGTCGTGACACAGGTACCGCCGATCAGCACGACGGTCTCCGGCTGCGTCGGGGGCGTCATCACGCGGCCTCGGCCTGCGAGGCGGCGGACTCCCGGGCCCGGCCCGCCGCGATGTCGACGCGCGACAGGCCGCCGCGCGGCCGGCGCAGCTGCGCGATGCGCTCCTGGCTGGTCGTGCCGCCCCAGATGCCGTGCTCCTCGCCGACGGCCAGCGCGAAGCGCGCGCACTCCTCGCGCACCGGGCAGGTGTCGCACACCGCCCGGGCGAGCCGTTCCCGCTCGCGCCGGGCGAACCCGCGCTCGCCGGACGGCGAGAAGAACCGTGCACTGTCGGAATCCCGGCAGGCGGCGGACTCCTGCCATTCCCACAACGCGGCTATCGGCCGCAGCCCCGAACCGTTCATGGTCATGATCCCCTCTCCGCTGTCACCGCGAGGTGTCGTGGCTCTCCCACGTATGGATCATGCTAGGAAGCGGCAGGTGGGCCTGGCTTCCGTCATATGACTCGTGATGATTCGGCAGATGGCCGGCGGCCGGGGGCCCGGCACGGGCCCGTCTCACGCCCGGCTCAGTCATTCGACCGTCAGTGAAACGTCACGATGGACGACTTCCGCGCGCAGGTCGAGGCGGTCTTCTACGGCACGGTCCTGGTCGCCAAGGCGGTCCTGCCGATCCTGCGCGCGCAGGGCTTCGGCCACATCATCCAGGTGACTTCGGTGGGAGGCCGCATCACCGCGCCGGGTATGAGCGCGTATCAGAGCGCGAAGTGGGCTGTGGAGGGCTTCTCCGGCGTGCTGGCCAAGGAGGTCGGCCCGCTGGGCATCAAGGTGACGCTGGCCGAGCCCGGCGCCATGCGCACCGACTGGGGCGGCAGCTCCATGGACATCCCCGAGTTCGACCCGGCTTATCAGGGCACTGCCGGCGCGTTGGAGACCTACGTGCGTTCCCGCACCGGCAAGGAGCCCATCGACCCGGTCAGGGCGGCCAAGGCGCTGCTGACCATCGCCGGGGAGCCCGAGCCGCCGCTGCACCTGCTGCTCGGACGCGACGCGCAGAGACTCACGGCGCAGGCGCTCCAGGACGCCGCCGCCGAGGACGAGCGCTGGGCCCACATCGGGGCGAACGTCGACTTCCCCGAAGGCGAGTAGGGCGTCGGCCGGCGCCGGTCGGCGTCGGCCCACCTCACACCGACAGCACCGGCGACATCGCGTCCGCGCTGAAGGAGTACGACGCGGATCGCCGTGCGCGCTACGAAGGCGTCCGCGAGCACTCACGCGCCGTCGAGAGCGCCGACGACGCACCTTCCTACGCCGAGCACTACGCGGCCTTCAGCCACTGGATGCTCACCGAGGCTCCGGGACGCAGCTGAAACGCGCGGCTCCCGGTTCCAGCGGAAGTCTGGCGGCGCGGGCCGTGAAGCTGATGGCGTGGTACCAGCCGCAGACCATCAGCAGATCGAGCATCTGCTCGTCGGTGAACTCCGCGGCGAGCCGGGCCCAGAGCGCGTCGTCGATGTCGTTGGCGTCGTGCAGGGCGTCCGCCGCGTCGAGGAGCAGGCGGTCGCGCTCGCCGGTCCAGCAGGGATCGGCGCCGGTGCCCGTGGTGAGGGACGTGATCTGGTCGGCGGTGAGCGCGGCGCGGTCGGCGAAGTGGGCGATGTGCACGCCCCACTCGTATTCGCAGCCGCAGCGGGCGCAGGTGCGGTCGATGAGGATCTCGCGGTCGCGCAGGCTCAGGCTGAGGCGGCGGCTGAGGACGTAGCCGCCCCAGCCGTTGAGCGCCTCAGCGAGCGGGAGGCTGCGGGCATAGGTGCGGAACAGCGCGATCGGCTCCTGGCCGCCGGGCATCATGCGCCGCAACAGATCCGCGGCCTGGTCGGAGTACGGCGGGGAAAGCGGTGGGATCCGGGCGGCCATGGTGGTCGGCTCCCTTCGGGGCTCGGGAATCGGGGCTCCACAGAGAGTGCTTCTGTTTTAGAAGCACTGGCCTCGAGAGTAGTGTTTCTGATTCCGAAGCGCCACCCCCGGCCTCACCCACTCGCGAGTTCGTGAAAGGACCATCCCGCATGACCGACGCGCCATCCGGCACTCCGCGCCCCGGCCGCCCGGTCCGCGGCTCGTCCACCGGCCGCCCGCTCATGGCCGCGCTCGACCTCTTCGGCCGGCGCTGGGTACTGCGCATCATCTGGGAGCTGCGCGAGGAAGCGTTGGGCTTCCGGCCTTTGCAGCAAAGGTGCGACGGCATGTCGTCGAGCGTCCTGCACCAGCGCCTGACCGAGCTGCAGGAGAGCCTGCTCGTCGAGCGCGACGCCGCCGGGGCCTACCGGCTCACGGCGCTCGGCGAGGAGGCACGCGACCAGTTGGGCGGCCTGGTCCGCTGGTCCGAACGCTGGGCGGAGGCGTTGGAAGCCGGGGAATGACTCTGCCGGGGAATAACTCTGTTTCCGACGCGAAAGCCGCGTCATGAACCGGCGATCCGGCCGTCTCTTCTTTCATGAAGGAACCCCGCTACATGGTTCGGCTGGCCTTTCGCGTCCGCGCTGACACCGTCCCTCGCATCGGCTATCTCTTCCCGGCCGCGTACTTCTCCACCGGGGAGCACGCGGAGCGGTTCGGGATGTGCCTGTGGGCCACGCGGCATCGCGATGTCGTGGCCCTGCACGTGTATCCGCCGGTGAACGGCCGCAGCCTCGCGGCGGACGGCTGGTCGATCGCCGAGCCGGTGCACGTCGACTGCGGGTCGCTGCCGCGCCGCCGGGTTCCGGCCATCGCCGTGGCGCCCGGCGGCGCGATGTGGTTGCAAGGAGCCGATCAGCCGTGGTGGATGGCCAAGGCGTAGAACCCGACCTTGGCACCGACGCTTGCGTCGCTGCCGGAACTCTGGTCGTAGTCACCGGCCTTGAAGTACATGCCGTAGCCGTTGAACGTGGAGGACGCGGTCCAGGTCTGGGCCGCGCCGCCGTTGAGCGACAGGCTGATGGTGCTGCCGCTCAGGCCGATCACGTAGCTCCACTGCGTGCCCACCGGCACGTTGCCGACCTTGTAGAGCACCTCGTTGCCGCCGGCCGGGGTCTGCTCGATGGCCATCTTGATGTCGCCGTTGGCGTAGGAGAACAGCTCCAGCAGCGGCTTGGTGGAGCCGCCGGAGCCGAGGTGGATCTGGCCGACGCAGACGTGGTCGGGCACCTGCGTGACCTTCAGCGTGGCGCTGAGGGTGTTGGTGGTGCCCGCGGCGAACCAGTTCGCCGCCGCGCCGCTGGAGTCCATCTCGCGCAGTTCCGAGCGCGAGTAGTTGGAGTTCGGGGTGGTGACGCCGTTCTCGGGGTCCCAGAACGTCATCGCGCCGTCGTTCGAGTCGGTGTAGAAGTACGAATCCTGATAGCCGTTCGCCCCTTCGAGCTGCGACGGCAGGATCGTGGTGGGCGAGCCCGGCGAGCCCGTCGGCTCCTGCAGCTCCCACAGCGACAGGTCGAAGTTGCCGCCGGGCGCGACCGAGGTGTTCAGGCCCCCGCCGCCGGTGCTGCCGCCGGAGGGCAGCGTCCACTGCTGGTTCGCGGTGCCGGTGCAGCTCCATATCTGGACCTGCGTACCGGAGCCGCCGTAGCCGGTGTCGTCCAGGCACTTGCCGGAGTTCGGGTTCAGCAGTTCGCCGTTGGACTGCGGGACCCACTTCTGGGCACCGGTGCCGTTGCAGTCGTAGAGGTCGACGAGCGTGCCGTTGGCGGTGCCGGCGGACTTCACGTCCAGGCACTTGCCGAACACCTGCAAGGTGTCGCCGGTGCTGTCCACACTCCACTGCTGCGCGCTGGTGCCGTTGCAGGAGTAGACCTGCACCGGATTGAGGTTGGTGGTCACCGCGCCACGGTCGTCCAGGCACAGCCCCTGGTACCCGGTGACCTGGCCGGTATCGTTTCCGGCGGAGGCCGGAGCGGCCAGCACCAGGCTCGTCCCGGCGATGGTCAGCACCGCGCCGAGCGTCCCGGCGGCGAAGGATCTGGCCGGCCGGCGCCGCGTGGGGGCGGCGGCCGTCGGCCTGCTCTGGTGGTGCGGGCGCGACGGATTGCCTCGCGCCCGGTGGGGCAATCTGGGCATTCTTGTCATTCTGGTCATTGCGGAACTCCCTTTCCGAGCCAGTGCCTGTGCAGAGGTGGGGTGCCCGAGCAAGAAAGGTGCCGTGCGAATGAATTCACATACATGAGCAATCAATATGTAGGTGAACGGCGCACACGATAAGAGACGCCGGCAGCCTCGTCAATGCCCTGAACCAGAGTCGGCGGCGAGCGGCCCGCCGTAACCCGTGCGGCCCAGTCCCGGCTTGCGTGCCGCGCCCGCGGGGCAGCAGTGCGGGCAACCACACTCATCCGTCAGCGGGAGCCCAGGTGAACGGTCGCGTCGGCAAACATCGCAACATCCTGCTGGTCTGGTTCGTCTGGCCGCTGATCACGCTGGGGATCTACCACCTGGTCTGGTACTACAAGATCAACCGGGAGGCGAAGGACTTCGACCGGCGGATCGAGGTCAGCCCGGCGGTGGCGGTGTGCGCGATCCTGTTCGGATGGATCATCATCGTCCCGCCGTTCATCTCGGTCTACCGGACCGGGGGCCGGATCGCCGCGATGCAGCGGGCCGCGGGGCTGCCGGGGAGTTGCAGCGGCCTGATCGGGCTGATCCTGGTCTTCTTCGCCGGGTTGCAGTCGCTGTACTACCAGCACGAGCTGAACCGCATCTGGAAGCACTACGGCGATCCGGAGGAGGGAACGGTGGTGCCGCTGGCGGTGGCGCCCGGGCCCACGGATGCCGACCCGTTGATGTGACGGGGGGGCCGAGCCCGGCTGCCGGAGCCTGGTGGTGCCAAGCCCAGCATGAACTGGCACTCCTGTCGCCGGCGGTCCCCTTGCCAGACTGATCGTCATGAGCAATGAGCGAATAGAGATTGATGGACAAGCACGGATTGTTGAACATGCACAGATGAAGGCCGTCGTCATCCCCGAGTTCGGGGAGGCCGAGGTGTTGCGCGAGGTGGCGACCGGCGTTCCCGAGCCCGGCGCCGGGCAGGTGTCGATCGACGTGGCGTACGCCGGCGCCAACTTCGCCGAGGTCCTGTACCGGCGCGGCGTGGTGGACGTGCCGCTGCCGTTCGTGCCCGGCATCGAAGTGTCCGGGCGGGTGCGCGCGATCGGAGCCGGGGTCAGCGGGCTGACGGTCGGCCAGCCGGTGGCCGCACTGACGATCGTCGACAGCGGCGGGTACGCCGAGGTGGCTGTCACGTCCGCCGACCTCGTGGCACCGCTCCCCGACGACTCCAGCTCCGGTTCCAGCCCAGACTCCGGTTCCAGCCCAGACTCCGGCGCCGGCTCCGGCCTCGACCTGGCCACCGCCGCCGCGCTCCCCTCCAACAGCACCACGGCCTTCCTCGTCCTGGACCAGATCGCAAGGCTCGCCCCCGGAGAGAGCGTGCTCGTCCACGCCGCCGCCGGCGGGGTCGGCAGCCAGCTCGGCCAGGTCGCGCGGCTGCTCGGCGCGGGCCGCGTGGTCGGGACGGTCGGCAGCGCGGCGAAGATCGAGGCGGCCCGCGCCTTCGGCTACGACGAGGTGATCCTGCGCGACGATCTCGCGACGGCCGGGCAGTTCGACGTCGTCGTGGACATGGTCGGCGGCCCCGCGCGCCAGGGCAGTCTGGACCGCCTCGCGCCGCTGGGGCGCCTGGTGGTCATGGGCAACGCCTCAGGGGCGGAGGACGTCGGCATCTCCGCGAACGAACTCTGGTTCAGCAACAAGACCGTCTCCGGCTTCAACCTCGCCGCGTACTCGGCCGTGCACCCCGACCGGGCCGGCCAGGCCCTGCGGCGCGCGGTCCAGGCCGCGAGCGCGGGTGCGCTGCGGGTGCAGGTGGAGACGGTGCCGCTGGCGCAGGTCGTCGAGACACACCGGCGGATCGAGTCCGGCGCGACGACGGGCAAGCTGGTGCTGGACGTGGCAGGCTCCTGAGCTCCGGACAACCTCCCCGGCAGCCCCCTCAACCGAGCGCCGGCGGTTCCCACAGGGCGTACTTGACCATCGCCTTCACCGCCGCGGACGAAGGGGTGATCCGGATCCCGGCGTTGCGGAGCGCCACAGCGAAGCGGCCCTGGAGCTGCTGGCCGATCCGGCCGGTCTGACGGGCCGCACCGACCACCGCCTGGGTACGGGGACGGCGTTCGCGGTCGAAGCGGATCAGGGCTTCGTCGATCGTCGCCTCCGAACCCAGATATGCGGCGAGGCACACTGCGTCCTCCAACGCTTGGGAGGCACCCTGACCGAGGTGAGGGGTCATGGCGTGGGCCGCGTCACCGACGAGCACCACGCGGTCGGCGACGTAAGCGGGCAGCGGAGTCCGCAGTTCGTAGACGTCGTGGTGCAGGACGGCACCCGGCTCGGTCGCGGCGAGCAGGGCCGGGATCGGGGCGTGCCAGTGGCCGAAGCGACGCGCCATCTCGGACAGCAGGTCGTCGTGGCGCACACCCTCGGCGGCGTTGTACGCCGCATGCCATTCAACGCGGCCGTCGAGCAGGCGGGTGGAGCCGAATTCGGCGCCGCGGCCCCAGGTCTGATCGATGTCGACCTCGGTCTGCACCGGGACCGACGTCACGCCCCGCACCACCGTCGTACCGGCGTAGACGGCGCCGGGATGGCCCGGGAACAGCTGAGCCCGCATCCGGCTGTGAACTCCATCGGCGACGACCACGAGGTCGGCCGTGCGCACCACCTCATCCACCGTCACGCCGGTGACGAGGCAGTCGGCGGGCAGCGCGGAACGAAGCGCCCGATGCAGGTCGGCCCGCAGGAAGCTGTAAACCGGCGAGCCGAGGATGCGCGCGGCCGCCTCAGCATCCATATGCGACAGCCACTTGCCCTCCGGGATTCGGATTCCGCCGCCGCCTTGCGCCGCACCGACAGCGCGCACCGCATCGCCCACCCCGAGCACGTCCAAAGCGCGCATTCCGTTGGCCTGCACCGAGATACCGGCGCCGGCGTCGTCCAGCACCGCCGCGCGTTCCATGACCCTGACCTGCCAGCCGACGCGCCGCAGGCCGATCGCCGCGGCCAGTCCGGCTATGCCGCCGCCCACCACCATCGCCGTCTTCATCGCCCCGTCCCCACCCTTCTACATCTGTAGAACTCTCTACAGATGTAGAAGGTACGCTCCAGATGTGGGAACCACAAGCGATCAGACCGACCGGCGCGATCGCCGCGCGCTCCTCGCCGACGCGGCCATCGACCTGCTCGCCGAGGAGGGCATGCGGGCCCTGACGCACCGCGCCGTGGACACCCGCGCCGCGCTGCCGCTGGGGACCACGTCGGCCTACTTCCGCACCCGGCAGGCCCTGCTGACGGCGATCGTGAAGCGGCTGTCCGATCTGGACCGGGAGGACCTGCGACGGCGCGGGCTGGACCTGCCCTCCCAGCCGGCCGGGTCGGAACCGAAGCCGAAGCCGAAGCCGGAGCCGCGGCCGGAACCGAGGCCGGAGCCGGCCGCGCCCGCCGCGCCGGCCATGCCGTCCGACCTCGACGCCGTGGCCGAGGCCACCGCGGCCTTCATCGATCTCTCGCTGTCGCGCACCCGCAACCGCGCGCTGGCCCGCTACCACTGCCGCATGGAGTCGATCACGCAGCCGGACCTGCGGGCCCTGCTGGCGCCGCACGAGCAGGCCGCCTTCCGGCAGACCCGCGACCTGTTGGCCGGGCACCTGGCCGGGCATGGGGTCCCCGACCTCGACAACCGGGCCCGCGCGTTCGTCGCCGCCGTCGACGGACTGATCTTCGAGCGCCTCGTCAGCGGCTCTCCCGAGACGCAGACGCCGGGCACCGCGGAGAACCGTGCGGAGCTCACGAAAACCGTCCGGGCCCTGCTGGCCGGCGCGACAGCGCGCTGAGATGGACACGGCCGCGGCGGGCGTCGGGACCCGCAACCGGGCAGCGTGGGTCGCCGTGGTGTGGGGCGTGCTGTTCGCAGTGCCCAGCTTCGTCTGGGCGACCGGCCACACCGCCGGTGCCACCTCCACCGTCTCCCCCGAACTCGTCGCGAAGGCACGGGACGGGGTGACCTGGTTCCTCGTCGTGCTGTGGTTGAGCGGGTTCCTCAAGCTGTTCGCGAGCGTTGTCGCTCTGGCACTGACGCGGCCGCGCAGCACCCTCGTGGGCCGGTTCGCCGTGTTCTGCGGCTCCGGGGCGGCAGTCCTGCTGGCCGGCCACGGGCTGCTGTTCGTCGTCGGCGGGGCGCTGGTGGAGTCCGGAGCGGTGCACGCGAAGCCCGATGCCGTCGCGCTGCTGCGCTGGTACCTGTACCTGTGGGGGCCGTACTTCCTGGTCGGCGGGCTGGCGTTCGCGATGGCGACGCTCTGGTACCTGCGCCAGGCGACCGATCGCGCGCGCGTCGTGCGCTATGCGCAGGTCGGCGCGATCGGCGGCGCGCTGGTGGTGCTGCTCTCGACGGTCTCCGGGCTCGGGTAGGCCGACGCCGGCTCAGCCGGCTCAGCCGGCGCGCTCGACCAGCTTCTCCAGCGCGGCGAAGCACTCCTTCATCGACTTCGCCATGTCGCCGGATTCGCTGCGCACCCACTGGGCGAACGCCGAGCGGAACACGGCGATGCCCGCGTCCGCCGCGAGCCGGGCGTCCGGGTCGGCGACGCCGCGCTCGCGCAGGCCGGCGGCGAGCGCCAGGGCGATCATGGCCATCTTGGCGACCTCGCGCTCCTGCAGTTCCGGGTGCGCGTCGATGATGCCCTGGCGGAGTCGGGACATGTCGTGGCGCTCGTCGAAGAAGATCGCGACCGAGGTGACGGCGGCGTGGACCGCGGCCATCGGCGGGGCGTCGGCGGGGGCGGCGGCCAGGGCCTCGACCATCGTCGCCCGCAGCAGTTCGCCGCCCTGGAACAGCACCTCGCGCTTGTCGCTGAAGTGGCGGAAGAAGGTGCGCTCGGTGAGGCCGGCGCGCTCGGCGATCTCCGCGACCGTCGTCTGGTCGTAGCCCCGTTCCACGAACAGGTCCATGGCGGCTTGTTCGAGACGTCCTCGGGGGTTCGACGGCCAGCGACTCATGCCCCCATGGTACTTGATGACAGTGACTGACATCAGTGCTAGCGTTAGTGATGTCAGAAACTGTCATCACTGGCCCGGGAGGCCCTCATGCGTGTATTCGTCACCGGCGCGTCCGGACACATCGGTTCGGCCGTCGTCCCCGACCTGCTCCAGGCCGGCCACCAGGTCGTCGGGCTGGCCCGCAACGACGCCGCCGCCGAGCGGGTCGCGGCCCGGGGCGCCGAGGTGCACCGCGGCGACGTCTTCGACCCGGACACCTACCTCGACGCCGTGGCCGCCGCCGACGGCGTCATCCACCTCGCCTACGACCACTCCTTCACCGACATGGCGGCCGCCGCGGCCGAGGACCTGCGCGTGGTCCGGGCCATGGGCGAGCGGCTGGCCGGCACCGGCAAGCCGCTGGTCGCCACCACCGGCACCCTGATGCTGGCGATGCGCGCGCCCGGCGTGCTCGGCCTGGAGGAGCACACGCTCCCCGGCGGCCCGCGGATCGACACCGAGAACGCGCTCGTGGCCCTGGCCGAGCGCGGGGTCCGCACCTCCGTGGTGCGCCTGGCCCCGCTGGTCCACAGCGACCTGGACCACCACGGCTTCGGCCCGACCCTGATCCGCGTCGCCCGGGAGAAGGGCGTGGCCGGCTACGTCGGCGACGGCGCCAACCGCTGGCCGGCCATCAACACCCGTGACGCGGCCCGCATCTACCGGCTCGCGCTGGAGTCGGCGCCCGGCGGCACCCGGCTGCACGGCGTCGAGAGCGAGGGCTACGCCTTCCGCGAGATCGCCGAGACCATCGGCAGGCGGCTCGGCGTCCCGACCGCGTCGATCCCCGCCGACGAGGCGGCCGCGCACTTCGGCTTCCTCGGCGGGCTCGTCGGCCTGGACAACCCGACCTCGAACGAGGTCACCCGCAAGACCCTCGGCTGGGAGCCGGAGCACCTGGGCCTGATCGAGGATCTGGAGCAGGACCACTACTTCGTCGAGCGGTAGAGCCGGAGCGGACAAGACAAAAAAGCACCGGCCCCGACGCCTCCCTCAAAGCGTCAGGGCCGGCGCCCTCTTTCCTCCCGGTCAGGTCAGGAAGTCGTCACCGCCGTGTCGTCGATGACGGAGTTGGTGGTCCCCCCGCTCGTGTCGGTCTCCGAGCCGGTGAACTTCAGGGTGACGGTCTGCCCCGCGTACGCCGACAGGTCGGCGGTCTTCTGCGAGTAGCCCGAGGCGGCGTTCAGGTTCGAGAAGGAACCAACGGTCGCCAGCACGGTCCCCGAGGAGTTCAGGACCTGCACGGTGAACGTGTCCGGCTTGGCCGAGGTCGTGTTCTCCGTGGTGTCGATGTGCAGCCAGTAGGTCAGCGTCGCGGTGCAGCCCGCCGGGATGGTGATGGACTGCGAAGCCGTGTCGGTGTCCTTGCTGCCGTTGCCGTTGAACCAGGCGACGTACGAGCCCGAGTGCGCCGGCTCGGCCGAGGTGGCCTTGGTGATCGGCGTGAAGCCGAGGGTCGAGGTCTGGGTCCACGAGGTCGCCCCGGACTCGAAGCCCGGGTTGGCCAGCAGCTGCGCCGAGGTGCAGCCGCCACCGCCGGAGGTCGGGTTCACCGTGACCGTGTAGGTGGCGGTGTGGGTCCCGGACGCGGCGGTGCCGGTGACGGTGATGGTGAACGTGCCCGTGGCCGTCGAGGAGCTCGTCGCCACGCTCAGCGTCGAACTGCCGCCGGAGGTGACCGAAGCAGGGCTGAAGCTGACCGTCGAACCCGCCGGACCGCCGGAGGCGCTCAGGGCGACGGACTCGGCGCTGCCCGCGGTCACCGCGGTGGAGATGGTGGCGGTCGCGGTGCCGCCGACGGTGACCGAGCCCGACGTCGGCGAGGCCGAGATCGAGAAGTCGTTGGCGGGCGGCGGCGGGGTGGAGGCCGAGGCCGGGCTCCAGTAGTCGCCGGCCATGACGATCATGACGAGCGTCTTGATGGTCTCGCCGTAGTAGCCGTCACCGTAGGGGTTGGTCTGCAGGTAGTTCCAGATCGTGTCGGTCCACGCCTGGTCGCCGGCGGCCATGGCGGACGGGCCGATCGAGTCGCCGGCTTCCTCGGCGACGTCCGAGGTGCTCTGCGCGGTGCAGTTCAGGTTCAGGTGCGGGTAGACGTTCCCCGGGTTGGAACCCGAGACCTTCTTGGCGCACGCCGACCACTTCTGGGCCTCGCTGAGCTCGAACGCCGCCGTCGAGGAACCGTTCAGCAGCGCGTCGGTGCCCATGTGCCAGGGCACGCGGATGGAGTTGTAGCCGACGATGTTGTCCGGCTGGTCCTCCTGGTAGTTCGCCGGGGCCGGCTTCGGGCTGCTGCCGTCGGCGCCGACGACGAAGTCGGACAGCAGGCCGTAGGAGGACGAGTAGTTGCTCACCAGCGAGCCGTCCACGGCCTCGGTCCGGGATATGACCTTGTTCCAGTCGTGCGACGGGTCGTACGCGGCGTAGGCCCGCAGGTGGTCGATCATGTGGTCCGAGGGCCGGGTGTCGGTGTTCGGGCCGTCGTCCTCGCACTTGAGGTGGCCGTCGGGGGCCACGTTGTGGTTCCAGAAGTTGGTCAGCCACGTCTTGGCGTCGCTGCTGTAGCCGCCCCACTGCTCGTCGGCGAGGATCAGGCCGTAGCCGATGTCCAGGTCGCCGTCGGTGGCGCCGTCGGGCGTGCCGCCGCTGTAGTACTTGCAGGTCTTGCCGTCCAGCTGCCACTGCATCATGCCGTACTGGTCTTCGTGGTCCTTGACCAGCTGCCACAGGCCGTTGAACTCGGTCTGCGCACTGGCGTCGTACCCGGCCATCAGCGGCACGATGTTCATGCCGTAGCCCTGGCCCTCGGAGACCGGGCCGTTGTTGGTGGCGTCGCCGTCGCCCTTGGTGGACACGTAGTACTCGTTGCTGGCGCAGCCTTTGACGAGGTACGTGGACTTCCAGGAGTTGTACTGCTTCTCCACGGCGGCGTCGCGCGTGGCCTGCGAGGCCGACGGCATGACGCCGACCTTGTACGTCTGGTGCTGCGGGAAGGCGTAGTTCGGCCCGGCGGCGCTGACCGGGGCGGAGTGCGCGACGGCGATCGCCACGACTCCGGCCAGGGTGCTGATTCCGGTCGCCAGGCTGAGCACACGCTGAGTGCGGTGCTTCACAGTGGTCGATCCTTTCTGGGGTGGGGATGTGGGGGCGTCAGTTGGTCTGCAGAGCGGTGTCGTCGACCACGAAGGTGGTCGTGCCGCCGCTGGTGTCGGTCTCGCTGCCGGTGAATTTCAGGGTGACCGTCTGGCCGGCGTAGGCCGACAGGTCGGCGGTCTTCTGCGAGTAGCCCGAGGCGGCGTTCAGGTTGGAGAACGACCCGACGGTCCCGAGCACCGTCCCGGAGGCGTTCAGGACCTGCACGGTGAACGTGTCCGGCTTCGCCGTGCTGGTGCTCTCGGTGGTGTCGATGTGCAGCCAGTACGTCAGCGACGCACTGCACCCGGCGGGGATCGTCACCGATTGCGCGATCGTGTCGGTGTCCTTGCTGCCGTTGCCGTTGAACCAGGCGATGTACGACCCGGAGTGCGCCGGCTCAGCCGAGGTGGCCTTGGTGATCGGGTCGAACCCCAGCGTCGAGGTCTGCGTCCACGAGGCCGCCCCGGACTCGAAGCCCGGATTCGCCAGCAACTGCGCCGCGGTGCAGCCGCCGCCGCCCGACGACGTGACCGTCAACGAGTAGCTCGTGGTGTGTGTGGCCGATGCTGCGGTGCCGGTGATGGTGATCGGATACGTCCCCGCCGGAGTGCTCGCCGCGGTCGAGATCGTCACGGTCGACGACCCGCCGGCCGTGACCGAGGCCGGGGAGAACGCCGCGGTGGCGCCGGTCGGCAGACCGGAGGCGGTCAGCGTGACGGGCTCGGCGGTGCCGCTGGTCAGGGCGGTGGAGACGGTCGCGGTAGTCGAAGAGCCCTGCGCCACCGAGCCGGAGGCCGGCGCGTCGGAGATCGAGAAGTCGTTCGGGGCGCCGGTGCCGGTGCCCGCGACCACGTCGGTCTTCGCCGCGTTCCAGCCGGACAGGCTCACCACCGGCGTCGCGCCCTGCAGGTCGGAGGACTTGAAGGAGGCGGTCAGGGTCTCGGACTCCCCCGGCCACAGCGTGATGTCGTTGTCGCTCCAGACCGCCGAGGTCACCTCGTTGTCGCCGGACAGCTCGGAGCCCGAAGCGGTCCCGCGGCGCAGGTCCGCACGGAGCAGGAAGCCGACGGTCGGCGTCGTGGACTTGTTGGTGACCGTGACCGTGACCAGGCTGTCGGCACCGTTCGGGCCGGGCTGGCTGGTAGTCGAGGCGGTCGCCGAAACAGTGGCCGACGGCAGGTTCTGCAGGGCGCTGAGGTTCGCGTAGGAGCTCATCGTGGCCTGCGGGTTGCCGCCGCCGGAGGGGATGGTCGAGCCCCAGTTGACGGCGTCCGGCGTGGTCGAGTCCCAGTAGACGTTGCGGTCGACCACGGTGCCGTTCTGCTTGACCAGCAGCTCGACGAAGTAGACCGTGCCGGCGGCGCTGGGCAGCTTCGGCGTGAGCACCTTGTTCTGCACCTTCTGGGAGGCCAGGGACAGCGAGCCCGAGGTCTGGTCGTCCAGCAGGGAGCCCGAGGTGTTGTAGACCTTCGACTCGACGGTCACGCCGGACTGCGTCTGGCCCGACAGGTTGTCGACGGTCACGGTGTGGGTGTCGAGGGTGTAGATCGCGTGCAGCGTGCGGTTGGCCTCCTGCGCGCCGAAGTACGCGCCGGCCTGGTCGTAGTCGTTGTTGTAGAGCGACCACAGAAGCGTCGGCCAGCCCTTGTTCATCTGCCAGTAGATGGTGCCGGTGGAAGGCTGCGTGGTGTTGGTGGAGTGGGCGATGTAGGCCTCGAACTGCGCGCGGGTGTCCTCGTAGTTCTGCGCCTGCGCCTCCTGGACGTACTGCGCCAGGCTCGACCAGGCTCCGAAGCGCTTGGAGACCGCCTGGTCCAGGTTGTAGAGCGTGCCGAACGCGTAGCCGCTGTGGCTGGTGCCCTCATAGTTCGCGTGGTACTGGTTCGCCGCGGTGGTCTGCCACAGGGCCGACTGGTCTGAGGAGGACAGGAAGCGGTTGATCGAGTCCAGCGTCGGGACCGTGTCGCCGGCGCTCTGCTCGGAGTCGAAGCCCCAGGCGCCGCCGGCGTTGGTCAGCGTGGAGTCGCCGGAGGGGTAGTGCGAGGTGTCGTACCAGTAGTTCGACGGCACCCAGTCGTAAGGACCCTCCTTCTCCCCCGACACCCCGAGCTGGGAGCTGGAGTTGTACTCGGCGGAGGAGATGAACGGACCGGGGAAATCGGCTGCGGCGAAGCCGTTCAGAGCCTGCGATTCCTGGGTCGAGCTCGGGTTGTTGTCGCTCCACTGGAAGCTGAAGATGCTCGGGTGGTTGCGCCAGATCGCGCCCTGGGTCGTCGCGGTGTTCTGGTACACGGTCCCGGCCGAGCCGCTGTTCTCCCACTCGTCGCAGCACTGGTAGCCGACGTTGACCAGGATTCCGGCGGCGTCCATCTGCTGGTAGAAGTCCGGCGGCATGAAGTGGCCCTCAAGCCGGATGGCGTTCAGGCCCATGGACTTCATCAGCGCGATCTGCTGCGCGGTGTCCGCGGGGTCGTAGCGCAGGAACAGGTCGGGGTCCCAGCCGCCGCCGCGGATCACCAGCGGCTGACCGTTGATGCCGAACTGGCGCACCCCGGAGGTCGCGGCACTGCCGGACCCGACCAGGGACGACTGCACCGTGCGGATGCCGAAGGTCTCGGAGGTGGTGTTCAGCACGGTCGAGTTCTGGGCCACGGAGGTGGCCAGCGTGTAGAGCGGCTGCGCGCCCATCTGGTAGGGCCACCAGATCTTCGGCGAGGACAGGGTCAGCGCCGGGTAGCTCGACGGGGCGAACGTGACGGTCGAGGTCGCGTTCGCGGCGACGGTGACGTTCTGCGTCACCGAGATCGGGGTCCCGCCGCCGGGCGGGGTGAGCGTCGCGGTCACCGCGCCGGTCTGCGAGGAGCCGGTGACGTTGACCACCGAGGCCTTCACCGTCAGCGCGCTGCTGGACAGGTTGGCCGCGGTGCTCTGGTTCACGTGCGCGTCGTCGACGATCAGCGGGCCGCCAGACTCCAGCTGCACGGGGAACTGGATGCCGGTGTTGTTGTCCGGCGGGATCTGGCTCCAGTCAACGTTGTCCAGCGTCAGCATCGAGTTCGGGTTGTTCGGGTGCATCTCGATGGCCAGCGAGTTGGTGCCGGAGACCAGCTTGGAGGTGATGTCGAAGACGAACTTGTCGTAGTCGCCGGTGACGGTCGAGGACGAGGCGACCTGGGTGCCGTTGACCCAGACGTCCGCCGTGCCGACGACGCCGTTCAGGACCAGCCGCGCGCCCTGCCCGCTCGGCGGCGCGGTGAAGTCCGTCCGGTACCACCACGGGACCGAGAACTGCGCGATGGTGTCCGCGCCGACCTTGGTCATCTGGCCGAAGCAGGTCTTCATGTTGGTGGAGACGTAGACGTTCGGGCAGCTGCCGTTCTGAAGCAGGGCGTTGATCTCGGTGCCCGGCGCACCCCCGCCGTCGTTGGCGACGGTGAGCCAGCCGGAGGTGGAGAAGCCCGGCGCGGAGATCTTCGCGCCGCCCTGCGTGGCGGTCGAGCTGGTGAGGACCTTCCACCCGGTGGCCGCGCCGAGGTTCTGGACCGCGGACGAACCGGTCGCGGGGTCCACGGCGACGGCGGCCGCGGCAGGCGCGACGGGCGCGACGGAACGTGTGCTCGATGCGCCTTGCGGGCTGCTGCCGGCCGTCGCCATCTGGACGGTCGCGGCCAGGACTGTACAGACGAGTGCGGCGGCCCCGAAGGCTCGGGACGCAGAGCGGCGTGTGCGGATCGTGTCAATGGATCTCATGCCCGGCTCCTCGTGGGCTTGGCGGGTGACGCGGGATGCGACGGTGCTGGAGCGCTGCGCGATGGAATTAGGAAAGCTTCCTAACGAGATCGGGGCGTACGCTACTTCCCCTCCGACCAGGTCGTCAAGAGTCTGCGAAAGCTCCTTAACCAGATGTGGTGGAGCGTGGATCGTTCGGGTGCGCACCCCGTTCGGAGCAGCCCGAAGGCTCCGCAGGGGTGAGTCACTCTCTGGTGGGTATCTGCTCGCGCGCCGTGAGGTCGTCGAAACAGCGGGCATGGAGGAAACGGGCATGAGGGTCTGTCGCAGGTCGTGGATCGCCGGGATGGCGCTGGGCGTGGTGTCCGTCGGGGCCGCTGGAGCGGTCACGGGGTGCAGCAGCAGCGCGTCGAGCCCCGGATCGAGCGCCGGCAGCGCGGTGTCGAGCGCGATCTCGCAGGGCGCCTCGGCGGTGGGCTCCGCGGCCTCCCAGGCGGCGTCGGCCGCGGCGTCGGCGCTGGGGGACATCAAGAACGGCGTGACCGCCACCTCGGACGTCAAGGTCGGAACGGTCACCGTCGGCTCGGACGGCAAGGCGACCGCCGAGGTCACCGCCACGAACCCGACCAGCAGCGCGCACGACTACACGATCGCCGTGTCCTTCGACGACCAGAGCGGAGGACTCCAGGACGCGACCGTGGTGACCATCTCGAACGTCCCCGCCAACGGCTCGGGGACCGGCACCGCGACCAGCAACCGGCAGCTGTCGGGGACGCTGACGGCGAAGGTGTCGGCTGCGGTGCGGCACTGAGGCCGCTACGCGCGCCGAACGTTCCTTGATTCCGTGTCAGGGTTCCCATACAGTCATGCGTAAGGGAATCCTGACATCGAAGGGGTGCGCGATGGGTTGGCTCTATGAGGGCGTCCCGGACGAGGAGCACGAAGGCCAGGCGGTCGGCGTGCTCGCCAACGGCGTGATCCCGGCCTACGGCTCGGGCGGCCAGTGGTCCGAGATGGAGTTCCGGGACGGCTGGTGGTCGGCGGGCAGCGAGGCCGACGCCCCGGGCGTGGAGCCGGCGTGGCTGCTGCCGGCGTGCGTGTGCGGCTGGCGCGGCGAGCGCGTCGGCTACGACCCGCAGGCCGAGGACACAGCGCGGGGTCAGTGGGACGTCCACATGGACGACGTCACCGTGTACTTCCTGACGGTCGCCAAAGCCGCCGAGGCGTTGGCCGGAACCCTTGAGACGGCGCGCAAGGAGGGCGAGTACGACGCCCGACCGCTGGCAGTCGTCAAGGCCCTGCGGGTCACGCAGGCGCGCATCGGCTCGGAGATCGCGGCGGCGGTGGGCGCCGCGCGGGCGCGGGAGCTGAGCTGGGAGCTGATCGGGGACGCGTTGGGCGTCACGCGGCAGACCGCGCACGAGCGGTATCGGGATGTGGTGGCCGCTCCGGCGCACCAGGAATAGCGGGTCCGGACGGGCGCCGCACGCCGATCCGGAACCGTCAGGCTTCTTGCTCAGCCGTTCTTCTGGTCCAGCACCGGGCCGCTGCCCGCGCCCCCGCCGGTCCGCAGGCCGCCGCCGTCGGTACCGGTCACCGCGCCCCGCGGCGGGTCGGCCGGCAGGCTCACGCACGCCGGCACCGGCCGGTCGGTCAGCACCACGGCGATGTGCTGAATGCCGCCGTCGAAGCCGACGGCGACCAGCATGGTGTCGTTCTTCGGCAGGGCCTTGGCCTGGACCGTGACCGAGTTGATGCCGCCAGCTCGCGGCGCCCCGCCAGCCGGACGGTGCGCTCACGGCGGCGCGCGTCGGACTCGCAGTGCTTGGCGAAGACCCGGCGCGCTATGCCGAACAGCCAGGCGCGCGCGGTGCCGCGGCGGGGGTCGAAGGTGGTGTAGGAGGTGATCGCCTCGACGAACGTGTCCGCGGTCAGGTCGGCGACCGTCTGCGGGTCCGTGCTGCGCCGGGCGAAGTAGGCGGTGACCGCGTCGATGTTGGCGCGGTACATGTGCTCGAAACCGGCGGCGGGGTCGTGGTCCGGGGCGGGCCGCCAGGGCCGTCCCGGATGCGTGGGCTCCGTTCGCGGCCGATCTCGAGGGCGCTGTGGTCGCTGCGTCGTCGTCTCGCTCACACCAGGGGATTGCCGTCCTCGGCGGATTCTGTCACGGGCCCGGGTTCACACGTCCGGCGCTGGCGACGTTTGCGCAGGCCCCGGCGTGTGCAGACCACCGGGTGATCGTTGCCCCCGACTCAGCGAGGTCACGTTGAAGCAGCGTGCGAACAAGGGTGCGGCCGCCGCCGCGGTGTGCGTGGCCCTGCTGGCCGCGGCCGGCTGCGGATCCTCGACGCCGAAGCCGAAGTCCACCCCGGCCGCCTCGTCCACGGCGGCGGGCCCGGGCGGCGCGGCGAGCCCGAACAGCAGCTCGACGCAGGTCTCCGACCAACTTCAGTCGGACTACGAGACCATGGTCGCCAACGTGCTGCCCTCGGTGGTGCAGATCAGCACCGACAGCGGCCTGGGCTCCGGCGTGGTCTACGACAGCAAGGGCGACATCCTCACCAACGCGCACGTCGTCGGGCAGGCCACCAGCTTCATGGTCACCCAGCCCACCGGCGGCCGGCCGCTGAGCGCCTCGCTGGTCGGCAGCTTCCCCACCGGCGACCTGGCGGTGATCCGGGTCAGCGGCGGGGCGAACGGGCTCAGGCCGGCGAAGTTCGGCGACTCCACCAAGCTCAAGGTCGGGCAGATCGTGCTGGCCATGGGCAGCCCGCTGGGCCTGACCGGCACCGTGACCGAGGGCATCGTCTCGGCGCTGGGCCGGACCGTGACCTCCAACGACGCCAACGGCGCCGCCATCACCGTGGGCGACGCCATCCAGACCTCGGCGGCGATCAACAACGGCAACAGCGGCGGCGCGCTGGTGGACCTGTCCAGCGAAGTGGTCGGCATCCCCTCGGCCGCGGCGCTCAACCCCGAGCTCGGCAACAGCGCCGCGCCCGGCATCGGCTTCGCGATCCCGACCGCGACCGCCACCCGCATCGCCGACCAGCTGATCGCCTCGGGCAAGGTGACCGACTCCGGCCGCGCCGCGCTCGGGGTGAAGGTGCAGGGCGTGGTGGACAACAACGGGACCCCGGCCGGCGTCGGCATCGCCCAGGTGGAGGCGAACAGCGCCGCCGGGGCCGCCGGGCTGAAGGTCGGCGACGTGATCACCGCCGTGAACGGCACGCCGACGCCGGACCCGACGACGCTGTCCCAGGTGCTGGTGACGCTCAAGCCCGGACAGCAGGTCAAGGTGGACTACACGTCCCCGGACGGATCGAAGCACACGGCGACGGTCACGCTCGGGACGCTGAACGGGTGAGCGGACGGACCTCTCAGACGGTCCGCCGGACCGCTCAGACAGTCCACTGGACCGCTCAGACAGTCCACGGCGGGACGACGCCGTCGCCCTGGCGCGGCAGCGTCCACGCCCGCCCGCCGGCCGGCGCGGTCACGATCGCGCTGAACCCGGCAACCGGGTCCGGGATGACCCGGCGCTCGGCATCGGCCGGCACCACGATGGTGTCGCCGGCGCGCAGCGCGTGCTTGTCCCCCGCCAGTTCCACATCGGCGGCGCCGGCGGTGAGGACCCAGATCTGCTCGACGTCGATGACGTGCAGCGGCCCGGCCGGCGCCCCGGCCTCGACGTCCACGCGCCAGATCGGCCGCTCGGCGGCACCGAGCGTGGGCGAGGCGAGGGTGGTCATGGTACCGGCCGGGGTCTGGCTGCGGCGGGTCTCGGAGGTGCGGATGACGGACATGGCGGGCTCCTCGGTCTACAATCGACAACGGCGTTGTCCTAACTAGACAATAAGGTTGTCGATTGTGTCAAGTACGCTGCCTCCGCCAGGCTCCGACCTGCCGCTGCTCATGCTGCTCGGCTTCCGGGCCCTGATCGACGACGTGCACACCGAACTCGCCGAGGCCGGCCACCCGGGCTTCCGGCCGCTGCACGGCGTCACCTTCAAGGCCATCGGCGACGGCGTCACCGCCTCCGAACTCGGACGGCGCCTCGGCGTGTCCAAACAGGCGGCGGGCAAGACCATCGAAGGACTCGAACGCGAGGGGTACGTCGAGCGCGTCGCCGACCCCGCGGACGCCCGCAGCAAGATCATCCGCCTCACCCCGCGCGGCACGGAGGTCCAGCAGCGCGCGTTCGAAGCGATGGCCGGACTACGGGCCCGCTGGGCGGAGCGCCTCGGCGAGGAGCGGATGACCGCGGTCGAGGAGGCACTGCGCGAGATGACCGCCGACCGCGAGATGCGCTTCGACATCCCGGGATGGTTCAACGGCTAGACGATTGATTCCTGGGGGTTCCGGCAAGCAGCACCGCACCTGACAAGCAGTCTTGCGAAACGGTTCAGCAGCAAGCATGGGCGTCACGGACGACCTCCCTCAGCCTGGTTGGCTGTGGGTGGTCGGCCGGGGCGGCCAGGCGCCGCTGATCAACCACTGCGCCGAAGGCGCCAACGGATACAGCGCGCCGGTACCCCCAGGAATCAATCGGCTAGAGTTCCCGGCCCGGGTGACGCCCGCGCCGATCATCGGTCTTATGCCGCCCCCGGCCGAGCGCCGCCGTGTCGGTCCCCACGGCGGGCCCGCCGAGCGTCTCGACTGGGATCATGAGACATCGCCTGCTGACCGGCCTGGCCGTCGCACCCCTGACCCTCGTCGCCCCGATCGTGGCGGTCGCACCCGCCGAGGGACTCGCGACGACAGGGCGCCCGGCACTGCCCGCCACGGTGATGGAGCCGGAGAAGCAGGCCGCCGACTCGGTCGGGCTCCTCGCCGGCGGCATGGTGGTCGCGGCCAGCGCGGCCTTCGCCGGAACGGCGATGGTGCGGCGGAAGGCGCGGCGGTAGGCGGGTGCTGCGATGGGCGGGCGGGGCGGGCAAATCGGCGGAGCTGGCTTGCCGGCTGGTCGTGGCCGAGCGCGAGGCGCTTGCCGCGGGAGTAGCCCGCTACCCGACCGGCCCCACATAGAACCGCACCCTGGCCGGCAGCCCGTCGGCGGCGATCCAACCGCCCTCGCCGCTCGCGGCCAGCCGCCAGCCGGCCCGCTCGTACAGGGCGATCGCGCCCGCGGCCGATGCGTCCACTTCGAGCACTGCTTGGAGCCCTTCGTCCCTTGCCGCCTGCGCCGCGTGGTCGAGCAGGTCGGTCGCCAGACCTCCGCGGCGTGCGTCCACCGCCACGAACAGGCGCGCCACCAGGGCGAGGTTCGGGGCCGGGAGGCCGAGTGCCTCGGCGATGGCGGCGTCGGCCCGGGTGAGGGCCACGTGGCCGCGGACCGTGGCGTCGTCGTCGCTGGTCGCGACCCAGACTCCGAGTATGTTCTTCGGGGTCAGCCAGCCCTGCGGGTCGGCCGGCCAGCGGACCGGGTAGCCGTCGGTCTCGTGGACGCCGCGCAGGGCTTCGGCGCAGGCGGGGAGGTCGTCGTCGCGGCGGGGGCGGATCGCTTGTTCGGGCACGGCGATCAAGGATAGGCGCCACCGCGAAACGGGTCGGTCGATGGCCCGCCCGGTGTTGTAGGCTCTCCCGGCGCCCGGCATCTGGGCGCTCGGGGAACAGGTGATCTGGGGGGATCCACCATGAACGCATCATTGCCGTGCTCTGATCCGGTCTGCCGGACGGTCGCCGGCGTGCCGTCGAGCCTGCTGCCGCTGCGCCTGCGCGTCGTGGTGCAGCCGGCCGGCTCGCCGCTGGGCGAGGACGCCTTCACGTCCGACTTCCATCCGGACCTGATCGGGGCGGTCGTGGTGAAAGGCCGCCAGGACGAGCCCCTGGTCCTGACCCGCCATCTGGCCGCGACCTGGCAGGTTCCGCCGGCCCGGCTGTGGGACGACGCGCTCGCCGCCCTGAGCGTCGAGCCGCTGGAGGTGCGCAGCTTCGCCATGCCCGGGACCCGCACCGACGCGTACTCGGTGACCGGCATGGGCTGGCCCGGCGCCGCGCACATGTTCCGGCTGGAGCGGGCGCTGGGCCGGCGGCTCCCGCTCGGCGCGCTGGTGATCGTGACGGACGACAACTCGTTCGTCGCGCTGCCGCTGGACTCCGGCGCGACACCGCACGTCGTCTCCGCGCTCTGGGAGCTGAACGAGACGCTCGGCCGCCGGGCCCGGAAGCCGCTGCCGCCCCGGCTCCTGTGGGTGCGCGGATGGGACGTGCGCGACCTCGGTGCGGGGACCGTCGACGGTCGGTTCACAGCCGAGATCCCGCAGGCGCTCAGGGCGGGCTTGGCGCAGCTGAACTGAATCAGCCGAGCCGCGCCAGGCCGGAGGTGACCACCAACAACGTCAGCGCCAGCCCGAGCGCGGCGCTGATGCTCTCGTGCAGGACCAGCAGGCCTCCGCTGACCGCGCCGAGGAAGATGCAGGCCAGCGAGAGCAGGCGCCGCACCGTCGGCCGCCCGAGGGGGTCCGCGGCGATGCCGGTGACCGTCATGGTCAGGACCGTGGTGGTCAGGTCCGGGACGGCGAGCTTGCGGACCACCGCGTTCTGCACCCCGAAGCCGAAGGCCAGGATCGCGGTGAGCTGGGCGTGGGTGGCGGTCTTCGTGTCGTCTTCGAAGGCGGCGATGAGCAGGGCGACCGTGACGAAGGCGGCGTGCGTGGCGACGGCGTTGGCCAGGCGGTGGTGCTCGGCGTCGCCGGGAGTGCCGCGGGCCAGACGGGTCTCGGTCCAGGCGCCGGCCGCGAAGCAGGCGATGGCCAGGCAGGGGGCCCAGACTGTCAGGCCCTTCGCGCCGGCCAGGGCGAAGCCGAGGAAGACCACGTTGCCGGTCATGTTGGCCACGAAGATGTGGTTCAGGGCCAGGTAGCTGACGGCATCCACGACGCCGGTGACGAGCGTGGCGACGATCAGCGCGGCCGGCAGGACGCCGTGCTCGGCGGCGCCGCCGTCGTAGAGGCGGTCGGACAGGCGCAGCAGGGCGGCTTTCACGGAGGTGATTAGACCAGAAGCTGGCATCCGGACGGCCGGTCGGGGGCGCGTCCCGTTCACGCGGCGCCCGGAGCGGGTAAGGGTCACACCGTGACGAAAGGAACGGACAGCTTCGCCTTCCCCTCCGGCGGGACGGTCGTCGAGCTCGCCTCCAGCGCGGAATGCCCGCCCGAGATCCGTGAGCGGGCGCTGCGCGCGCTGGCGGCCCGGGCCCGCGACGCCGGGGACGCACGGCTGCTGATGGAGGCCCTGGGCTTGGTCGAGACGCCCCCGCGGGTGCGGCCCACGCGGCGCCGGGGCCGCTCTGTCATCCGATCGGTCGGCAGCGGAGGTGAGGTCCCGGAGCCGGAGTGATGCTGGGGGCCTGTGGTACGCGAGCGCGTGCCGTGCCCTGATGAGGGCGAGCCCGAGAAGGAGGCCCGAGGCCCATGAGCAACCTGCCCCCGGCCCCTCCGCCCCCGCCGGAGGACCCCGACCAGCCGCAGCCGCCGTACGGCCGGCAGCCTCCGCCCCCCGGGCAGCAGCCTCCATACGGCCAGCCGCCGCCCGGCCAGCAGCAGCCGCCTTACGGCCAGCCCTACGGCCAGCAGGGCTACTCGCAGTACCCGCAGTACCCCGGCGGCAGCGCCTACGGCGAACTCCGGCGCGAGCCGGAGGTCCAGATCGACGTCCACGGCCTGCGCCCGCAGCGCCGCTGGACCGTCCTGATCCGCCTGATCCTGGCCATCCCCCAGCTGATCATCCTGTACTTCCTGCTGCTGGCCGGCTTCTTCGTGCTGATCGTCGGCTGGTTCGCGGCGCTGTTCACCGGACGGCTGCCGACCGGCATCCGGGACTTCCTGATCGGCATCCTGAAGTACCAGGTCCGAGTGCACGGATACCTGTTCCTGCTGGTCGACGAGTACCCGCCGTTCGTGTTCTTCGAGGCGCCGGGCTACCCGATCCAAGCGGAGATCCCGGAGGCCACCCGGCTGAACCCGGCCGCGGTGTTCTTCCGCATCATCCTCATGGTCCCGGGCTGGATCATCACCTCGGTGGTCGGCGAGGGCGCCGCCGTGGTGTCCTTCTTCGTCTGGGTGATCATGCTGTTCACCGGCCGCCAGCCCGAGCCCGCGTTCGGCGCGCTCAGCTCCATGCTGCGCTTCGAGACCCGGTTCATGGCCTTCTCCGGGATGCTGACCCCGACGCAGCCCAAGGGCCTGTTCGGCGAGGCCCCCGGCTCCCCGGACGCCGCCGCCGAGCGCCGCTCGCCGACCCGGCCGCTGCTGCTGTCGAGCGGGGGCCGGACGCTGATGATCGTGATGATCGTGATCGGCGCGATCGGCGTCATCATCAACAGCGTGTTCAACTCCGACACCAGCTCCTCGAACAGCAGCAAGGCTCCGTACACGGTGTCGCAGCACCGGTAGTCGCGCCGCGCGGACGCCTCACCGACGTATCCGTATCTCACCGACGCATCCGCATATAGAGCTCGCCGAGCAGGCCGCCCACCACGGCGGCCAGCGCGACGAGCTCTATCGCGCTGCCCTCCACAGTCCCCCGGTACCAGCCGCGCATCCGCTGCGCCGTCGTGGACACCGCACGTCCGAGCAAGGCCAGGACCACACACCCCGCGACAGCTACGAAGATCACCACCGCCGCCACCTCCTCCGCTTCCAGGCTGGCGCACACCCGCGGCCCGGACCAGGAACGGACACCGGAAGTTGCGCGGACGATTAGCCGCACGTCAGCCGGGCAGACTGCCGCTGTGGAGGAGGGGGACGACCACACCGGCGGCAGCGGCTTCGCGGAGGCGATCCGGGCGTGGCGCGAGCGCCGCGGCTGGACGCAGGAAGAGCTGTCCCACGCGAGCGGTCTGAGCACCCGCGCCATCCGCAGCCTGGAGCGCGGCCGGACGTTGAAGCCCCGCCGGACGACGGTGCAGATGCTGGCCGACGCCCTTCAGGTGCCGAGAACGCGGCTGATGGGGACGGTGCGGCGCGCGGTCGCCGAGACCGATCCCGACGATCTGGCCGGAGAAGCCGGCGACGGTACCGGGTTCACGGCCGGCGGCATCGCGCGGACCGGGAGCCTGGCCGCCGATGGAGGATTCTCAGGGCTGCCGGGCCGGGCAGCCAGACCGCGCGGCGGCGTGCCGCGCGAGTTGCCGCCGGATCTGGGCGATCCCGCGCTGGACGTCCGAGAAGTCGTGGCCGAGCTGATGGCGGGACCGACCAGGCCCTATCGAGCCGCGGTGGTGCAGGTAGCGACCTCGGACGCGGCGATCCGCGCGGCGCACCACGCCTCGGCGAAGTTCCCCGACGGACAGTTGTACGCGAACCTCGCCGCGACGCCCGCCACACCCCCGGCCGCAGTCCTCCGCAGGTTCCTGCGATCGCTCCAGGCGGACCGGCCCGCCGAGGCGACGGCCGACGAACTCGCGGCCGCCTTCCGCAGCGCGCTGGCCGGCCGCCGGATGCTGGTCGTCCTCGTCGGGGCGCGGTCCGAAGCACAGATCAGGCCGTTGATCCCGGCCGAGGCACAGTGTGCGCTGCTGGTGGCGTTCGGGCTCGGGCCCCATCCGGAAACGCTGATGGGGCCCGAGCCCGACCTCACCGGGCAGTACCCCTAGTCCTCCGGCGGCACCGCCATCGTGAACCGCCCGCCGAGGTAGCGGAACTCCGGGTCCGCCGGATCCGGCGCCCCGCCCGCGGCGGCCTCGGCCTTCTCGGCGAACACGTCGGAGTCGTCCTGCGGCTCGTATCCCAGACGCCGCGCGGGTTCCAGGTCCCACCAGGCCGTCTTGTTCGCCGAGATCCCGTAGACGATCTCGTAGCCGACTTCCGGCGCGGTCGCCAGGGCGTGGAACAGGCGCGTGGCGTCGGCGGGGCTGAGCCACGTGTCGAGCATCCGGATGCTCTTCGGCTCCTCGAAGCACGAGCCGATGCGGACGCACACCACCTGCAGGCCGTGCCGGTCGGCGTAGAACGACCCGATCGCCTCCATGAAGACCTTCGAGACGCCGTAGTACGTGTCCGGCCTGGGCCGCACGTCCACGCCGATCGGCGCGTCGCGGTAGTCCGCGCGCTCGTGGTACCCCACGGCGTGGTTGCTGCTGGCCGTCAGGATCCGCGGCACCCCGGCCCGCACCGCGGCGTCGAACACCTGGTAGGTCCCGTCGATGTTGCTCTTCAGGATCCGCTCGAAGCGGTCCTCGACCGGGATCCCGGCCAGGTGGATGACGACGTCCACGTCCCGCATCGCCGCGTCCAGCGCCGCCGCGTCGCCGACGTCGCCCACCACCCACTCGGTGGTTCCGGGCTCGTCCGGGGTCACCAGGTCGAAGCCGCGCACCTGCCAGCCCAGTTCGGCCAGGCCGGCGCGCAGGAACGTGCCCACCCCGCCGGCCGCGCCGGTCATCAGGATCCTGCCGAATTCCGTATCAGACATCTGTCATCCCGTTCTTCACGCCGACGTGTCGAGCCCGTGTTCGGTCAGTACCCGGCGTCCCTCGTTGACCAACTCCTGAAGCCGTTCCACGTGCTCCGGGGCGGCGTCGGTCAGCGGCGGACGCACGGGGCCGGCGTCCAGGCCGTCCAGCCGCACTCCGGCCTTCACCAAGGCGACAGCGTAACCGGGGGCCTTGGCCCGGAGCTCCACCAGCGGCCGGTAGAAGCGGTCCAGCAGCGCGTTGACCAGGCTCGTCTGTCCCGAGCGGTAGCCGTGGTAGAACGCCAGCGCGACGTCGGGGACGAAGCAGAACGCGGCCGAGGAGTAGTTCGGCACTCCGACGCCGGCGTAGGCCAGCTGGGACATCTCGGCGGTCGGCAGCCCGTTGAAGTAGTGGAGCTTGCCCTCGCCGTGCCGGTCCCGGACGGCCGAGACGATGCGCTGCATCAGGTCCAGGTCGCCCTTGCCGTCCTTGAACCCGACGACGTTCGGGACCTCGGCCAGGTCCGCGACCACCTCGGGGGTGAACGTCACGTTGTCCCGCTGGTAGATGATCAGGTCCAGGTCGGTCGCCTCGGCCACCGCGGTGTAGTGGTCGCGCAGGCCCGCCGCTCCCCCGGCGACCAGGTACGGCGGCATCACCAGCAGCCCGTCGGCGCCGGCCTCCTTGGCGGCGGAGGAGAACGACGCGGCCAGCGCGGCCCCGTACCCGACCGCGGCCACCACCGGCACCCGCCCGGCCGCGACCTCCGCGGCGGCCCGGACGCACTCGGCGTACTCGTCCACGTCCAGCGAGTGGAACTCGCCGGTCCCGCAGCAGGCGAACACCGCCGCGGGCCCCGGACGCTCCGGCGCGTCCAGGAAGGCCAGCCGCGAGCGCAGGTGCTCGCGGTAGACCTCCAAGTCGACCCGGCCGGGAGACCCGGCGGCGGTGCGCGCGAACGGAGTGACGGGGAAGAACAGCAGGCCGTCGAGCCGATCCACCAGTGTTTGCATCAGTACCCTTATCCCTTGAGCGATCCGCTGAGCAGGCCGCGTTCGAACAGTCTCTGCAAGGCCAGATAGACCAGCACGCCGGGCACCGCGAGGATCAGCACGGCCGCCAGCCGCACCCCCTCGCCCTGTTCCTGCGAGGCCTGCAGGCTGGTGACGACGACGGTCAGGGTGTCCATCTTCGGACTCTGCGACACCAGAAGGGGCAGCAGGTACTGGTCCCAGATCATCAGGAACCCGAACACCGCGCACGTGCCCAGGGCCGGCCGGCACACCGGCAGCACGATGCGCCAGAAGATGCGGAAGTCGCCGGCGCCGTCGATCCGGGCGGCTTCTTCCAGCTCCAGCGGGACCCGCTTCATGAAGCCGGTGAGCACGTACACCGGGAGCGCCCAGCCGACCAGCGGCAGGATCAGGCCGCCGTAGGAGTTGACCAGCGTCCCGCCGGTGAAGGGCTGGTGGATCTTGCCGAGCACCTGGAACAGCGGGACCGCGATCACCTCCTCGGGCATCATCATGGTGGCCAGGATCGCCAGCATCACCACTCCGGCGCCCTTGAAGCGCTTGCGGGCCAGGGCATAGGCGGCCAGCGAGGACACCGTCAGCTGCAGGGTCAGCCCGACCGCGACCACGATCAGCGAGTTCAGCAGGCCGCGCGCCACACCGAGGTGCCAGGCCTGGGAGATGTTGGCGCCGGTGAGCCCGTGCGGGACGTTCATCATCGCGCCGAGCCGGGCCTGCCGCTGGGAGAACACGGTCGCGACCACGGTCCACAGCGGATAGACGAACACGAACACGACCAGCGCGTAGAGCAGCCAGACGCCGGCCTTGGTACGGATCCCCATGCCACGGATTCTCATCGCTCAGCACGCCTCCGCCACAGCAGCATCAGACACGTCAGCGCCATCGTGACCACGAGCAGCGCGGTGCCGATCGCGGCGGCGTACCCGGTGTCGTTGTTCTGGCTGAACTGCCGGTAGAGAAAGGTCACCACGGATTCCGACGAGCCCGCCGGGCCGCCGTTGGTCGAGACCCAGATGTCGGTGAAGACCCGCAGACCCCTGATGATCCCGAGCACCAGCACGATCGTGGTGATCGGCCGCAGCGCCGGCAGCGTCACGAAGCGCAGCCGCTGCCACCAGCCCGCCCCGTCGATCTGGCACGCCTCGTACATCTCGCGGTCGACCGACGCCAGGCCGGCGACGAAGATGACCATGTCATAGGGCGCGTTCTTCCAGATCTGCATCAGGATCACCGATGCCAGCGCCGAATGCGGGCTGTTGAAGAACGGTTCCGGGCCCAGGCCGACCTTGCCCAGCAACGAGTTCACCGAGCCGTAGGGCGAGGGGTACAGCAGCGTCGTCCACAGCTCGGCCGCGGCGACCATGGCGATCACCGTCGGCAGGAACACCGCGGTCCGCAGGATCCTGACATGCCGGGCCGGGCCCTGGAGCAGCACCGCCAGCCAGAAGCCGGCGAAGATCGAGCCGGAGACGGCGAACGCGGCGTCGAGAAGGGTGTGCACGACGGCCGAGCGCAGGTCCGGGTCGGAGAAGAGCTTGGAGTAGTTCGCCGTGCCGACGTACTGGTTCCCCAGGTACGGCCGGACGTGGAAGAAGCTCAGGTAGACGCCCCACACCGTCGGCCACACCTTGAACACGCCGATGAACAGCAGCAGGGGTGCCAGGTAGAGCCAGGGCCCTATTCGGATTCGGCGTGCCGTCATCCGACGCCCTGCTGCTTCAGGAGCGAGGAGACGTCGGAGTTCATGGAGTTCAGCGCGCTCTGCACGTCCCCGCAGGAGGACAGCAGCTTGTTGAGGTCGTCCGACATCTTCTGCCGCAGCTGCGTCCAGTTCGGGGCGTTGTCGTACTCGTAGTGGCCCGAGGTGCTGTAGACCTGCTGCGCCAGCTGCCAGCGCGGGTCGTTCCCGTGCACGGCGGCCGGGTCGACGGTCTTGTTCACCGGCAGCCGGACGACGGTCGCGGACGGGATCGCGGTCATGCCGAGCTTCTGCGCGTCGGGGGTGACCATGAACTCCTCGAGCTTGGTCACCTCGTCCTGCTTGCTGTCGGCCATAGTGAAGATGTCGGTGCCCTCCGCGAGCGTCCCGGCGGTGCCGTCGGGGCCGGTCGGCGGGGCGACCACGATGTACTTGCCCTTGACCGCGGTGGCGTCCATCGTCGCGTAGGCGTAGGGGCCGGTCAGGTACATGCCGGCCACGCCGGTCTGGAACGCCTTGTTCGTCGCGGTGGTGTCGTCCCCGAGCGCCGAGGGCTGCACGTCCTTGTTCTTGCAGACCTGGTCCTCCAGGAACTGCGCCGAGGACACGGCCTGCGGGGTGTTCAGGGTCGCGGTGAACTTGCCGCCGCCGGGCTTGAGGAAGTCGCCGCCCGCGGAGTACAGGAACGAGGACCAGAACCACGAGGTGTAGCCGCGCGAGGTGGAGCCGGGGACGGCCAGGCCGTAGGTGTCGGGCTTGCCGTCGCCGTCCGGGTCCTGCGTGGTGAAGGCCTGGGCGACCTTGGCCATGTCGTCCCAGGTCTTGGGCGCCTGCAGGCCCAGCTTGTCCAGCCAGTCCTTGCGGATCAGCAGCACGTTCGCCTGCGCGGAGAACGGAACCGCGTAGACCTGCCCCTTCAGGTCGGTGGCCGAAGTCCACGCCTGGTCGGTGAGCTGGTCGGCGCCGGTGAACGTGGTCTTGTCGATCGGCAGGACGATGCCCTGGGAGACGAAGTCGCCCATCTGCGCGGCGTCGTCGACGACCATGTCGGGAAGCTGGTGCGCGGAGGCCGCGGCGGTGAGCGCCGTCTCGAAGTCGGTGAGCGTGGCCTTGCCGATGGAGACCTTGATGCCGGTCTGCGCGGTGAAGGCGTCGAAGATCTTCTGGTACGCCTTCGGCGAGTCGCCGGAGCCGCGGATCCAGACGTTGAGGGTGCCGGTGGCGGCGGCGTTCTTGGAGGTGGCCGCGCCGGAGGAGCTGCTGGAGCCGCCGCACGCGGCACCGGATATCGCAACGCCGGCGGTGACGGCCGCGGCGCACAGGGATCTCGCTGTTCGGGATGTCACGGTTCGCATGGGGCCCTCGGCTTCAACGGGGATTCATGGATGTGAACGAAATACAGGAGGGTGAACGGGCTCAGATGCTGGAAAGGTAGTGAAGAACGTCCGAGCGGTCAAGAGGAAGGGGCCCCCGAAGGAGCCCCCTTTGAGATGCTTGAGATGTCGCGCCGGTCAGCCGGCCGGTGCGCCCGCGACGGTGTAGGCGTCCCAGTCGTACAGGAAGCCCTTGTCGTTCGGACCGTCGCCGGACGGATCGCCGTGGTCGTCGACCAGCAGCAGGTCCTGGTTGAGGGCCTGGCCGACGTAGCCGTGGTCGAGCTTGTACTTCAGGTCCAGCGTGCCGATGTGGTACGCCGTCTCGGTGCTCGCCGCAGACGCGTTGAAGTTCCCGAGCACCTCCATCGCCACCCGCGCGCCGGTGACGTTCATCCAGCCCTCGAACACGTAGAGTGCCGAGCTGCGCAGCCCTGAGGAGTCGGTGCTGTTGAACTCGTGGCCCATGCAGCACTGGCCGTCGTACGGACTCGTGGTGTTGTCCGCGATGTGCGCCGGGCTCACCGTGCTGGCCGCGGTCTTGTCGAAGGTGTTGCCGGCGATGGTGCCCCAGATGCCCATCAGGTCGCTGGAGCCGTGGCCGGCGTAGACGAACGGCCGCGCGATGGCGGAGTTCCCGCCGCTGCCGACCGCCGCGAAGCACTGGCCGGCGCTGGTGAGGCCGGCCGCGTTCAGCTGCGCGGTGAAGGTCGCGTCGTTGAAGGAGCTGAGCATGCCGTCCCACGTCGAGGCTCCGAAGTACTGGATCGCCGCGATCTCGGTGTCGACGCCGCCGTCGCGGTAGTTCGGGTTGTTGGTCTTGGCGAAGTTGCCGTAGCCGCAGATCCCGGAGTCGAAGTTGTTGGCGTCGTTGTAGGCGTAGTTGCTGCCGTAGCCCATGGCGGCCTCTACCAGCGAGACCTTGTTCTGCTCGGCGGAGGACAGCTGGCTCCACGCCGGGCCGTCGTTCTTCAGCAGCAGCAAGGCCTGCGCGACCGGCGCCTGGCCCCACATCTCCAGACCGCCGTCCGCGTCCGGCTCGTGGCCGCCCGCGATGAGGCTCCGGATCTGGGCGAGCAGCGCGCTCTGGACGCCGGTGCCGTTGGTGGCCTTGGAGCCCGGGGCGGCCTTGTCGACGAGAGCGAGGTAGTACAGCACCTTCGCCTCGGCGATGTTGGACGGGCCGGTCCCCGGCCGCGGGACGCCCGAGGTGGGCGCGGCCCAGGCGAAGGGCTTCGCGGCGACCGCGCTGTCGATCAGCGACTGCGTGAACGCGCCGCCGCCTCCGCCCCCGGTGGTGCCGGTGGTGGCGGTGACCGGCGAACTGGCCGAGGAGGCGACCCCGGCGGCGTCGACCGCTTCGACCGTGTAGGTGTGGGTGCTGGCGGCGGCCAGACCGCCGACGGTCGCGGAGGTCGCGGTCGGCGACGCGACGACCGCCGAGCCCTCCAGCACCCGGTAGGACACCGCCGGATCGCTGTCGTCGGTCTCGGTCCAGGCCAGCGAGATGCTCGAGGCCGTGGTGCCGCTGACGGCCAGGCCGGTGGGCGTGGCAGGGCTCGTACTCCCCCCACCGCCGCCGGGGGCGACGGTGACGTTGGTCGGGGCTATGTAGTGCCCCGCATTCTCGGTGCCCTTGAAGTGCACCAGCACGCTCGCACCCGGGGCGAGCGTGGCGGCGGTGCCGGTGGCGGTGAGCGTGTAGTGCGTTCCGGACGAGGCGTAGGTGACGCCGGTGGAGGAGGTCACGGCCTCGCTGGAATCCAGGTCGAACTGGATGTTCCAGCCGGTGACCGCGCTGCCGCCGGTGTTCTTCACGGTGGCCCCGTCGCTGAACCCGGCACCCCAGTCCGAGTAGTTCACGACCGAGACCGTGAGGCCCCCGGCCGCCCCCGAGGCGGCGAAACCGGGTTGATCCACCCCGAACAGGACGAGCCCGAGGCCGATCGCCCCGGCCAGGGCAGCGGTACCCCGTTGTCTTGCGCTGAGCATTGGCGGGTCTCCCTTCCGATCCTGTGCGCTCCCTTGATGTTTCAGATATGTGAACATTTGTCAGATATCTGAAATCCGCCGCAGACGGTAATGTGGGGCGGGAGACCTGTCAACGAAGGAGTCCCATGGCCGACACCGGCATACCGAGCGGACCCGTGATCGGATCCGCCGCCTCGACGAACGACGCGGCTCTCAACGGCGCCGACGGCGCCGGCGGCGACTCCGCGGCGGGGGTGAAGTCGGCACGGCGGGCGGTGGAACTGCTGGAGGCCTTCGGCACGAACCATTCCTGGCTCTCGCTGACCGACCTGCACCACCACACCGGGTTCCCGCGCTCCTCGCTGCACGGGCTGCTGCGCACCCTGCGCGACGTCGGCTGGATCGAGGCCGACGACGCCGGCACCCGCTTCCGGCTCGGTGTCAAGGCCCTGATCTGCGGCACCGCCTACCTGGACCGCGACCCGGTGATGCCCTACGCCACCGAGGCCCTGGAGCGGCTGCGCGAGCAGATCGGCTACACCTGCCACTTCGCGCGCCTGAACGGCCCGGACATCGTGTACCTGCAGACCCGCGAGTCGCGCACCTCGGCGCACCTGGTGTCCCGCGTCGGCCGGACGCTGCCGGCGCACGCCACCGCGCTGGGCAAGGTGCTGCTGGCCGAACTGGCCGACGACGAACTGACGGCGGTGCTGCCCAAGCACCTGGACGCGCTCACCGACCTGACCATCACCGACCGCGAGGCACTGCGCTCGGAACTGGCCTTCATCCGCGAGCGCGGCTACTCCACCGAGCGGGGGCAGAGCTCGCCGAACCTGGCGTGCGTCGCGGCGGTGGTGCCCTACCGGATCCCCGGCACGGACGCGATGAGCTGCTCGATGCCGGACGAGCGGGTGACGGACGCCGAGCTTCAGCGGGTCGGGGCGCTGCTGCGGGATGTGGCCGAGGACCTGAGCCAGCAGCTGCGGCGGGCCGGGATCCGGTAGCGCGGCTCCGGCCGCCGAGCGTGTCGCATCGGGGATGCCACGCGTCGGATTCCGGGGATGCCACGCACCGGATTCCGTTGATCGTTAAGCGTTCCTGTATGTGAACGCCATCCGCTTTGCTGAATTGTTACCGCCGGATGTCTTGTCAGACTCCTTAACCAGTGCCACGGTTCCCGCCATGGCGAATACTGCGTCCTCGGCAGCTCCGGCTGCGCGCCGGCCGGTGAACCGCGCGACCCTGTACACGTTCGGCGCCTTCGGCGGCATCCTGTTCGGCTACGACCTCGGGGTCATCGCCGGCGTCCTGGTCCTGCTCGCGAAACAGTGGTCGCTGACCGCGTTCCAGAAGGGCGCCATCACCGCCAGTCTGTCGGTCGGCGCGATGGTCGGCGCCGTACTGGCCGGCCGGCTGTGCACCCGGATCGGGCGCCGGCTGACCATCATGAGCGCCGCCGTGGTGGTGATCATCGGGACCGTCGCCTGCGTGCTGGCCGGCGACTGGCAGGCGATGATGCTGACCCGCGGCGTCATCGGCATCGGCATCGGGCTGTCCTCGGCGACCGTCCCGGCCTACCTGGCCGAGCTGGCCCCGGCCCGGGTGCGCGGCGCGCTGGGCTCGCTGAACCAGCTGTTCATCGTCACCGGGATCCTGACCGCGTTCCTGGTGGACTACGCGCTGTCCAGCCACAGCGACTGGAAGGGGATGTTCCTCGGGGCCCTGATCCCCGCGGCCATCCTGATCGCCGGCCTGCTGGTGCTGCCGGAAACCCCGCGCTGGCTGCTGAGCCAGGGCCGGGACGGCGAGGCCCGGGCCGTGCTGGCCGCCACGCTGCCGGCCGCGAGCCAGGCGGAGCTGGACGCCGAGGTCCAGGAGATCCGCGACGTGATCCGGCGCGACTCCCAGGAGCGCGGGCGGGTGCGCGACCTGTGGCAGCCGTGGGTGCGGCCGATGGTCCTGGTCGCGATGATCCTGGCCGTCGGGCAGCAGTTCTCCGGCGTCAACGCGATCAACGCCTACTTTCCGACGATGCTGAAGTCGCTGGGTTTCGCCACGCGCACCGCGCTGCTGTCGGCGGTCGTGCTCGGCGTCGTGAAGTTCCTGTTCACGGTGTGGGAGCTGTTCATGGTGGACCGCTGGGGCCGCAGGCCGCTGCTGATGGTCGGCGCCGCGGTGATGGTGGTCTCGCTGTTCGCCGCGGGCCTGGTCATCAAGAACGTGACCGACAAGGACACCCTCGGCACCCTGACCCTGGTCTTCCTGATCCTCTACCTGGCCGGCTACGAACTCGGCTGGGGCGCCACGGTCTGGGTGATGATCGGCGAGATCTTCCCGCTGCGCGCCCGCGCGGCCGGCACGGCCGTGGCCACCACGGTCCTGTGGGCCGCCACCGGCCTGGTCACCGCGGTCTTCCCGACGATGTCGGCGAAGAGCAACCTCGGGATCGGCGGCGCGATGTGGGTGTTCGCCGGGATCAACATCGTTCTGCTGCTCCTGGCGCGCTTCTACATCCCGGAGACCAAGGGCCGCAGCCTGGAGCAGATCGAGCGGGATCTGCGCGGCGGGACGATTTCCGCGGGCGGCGAGATGTCCGCGGCCGGCGCCGGGCAGGGGGCCGGTGCGACGGCCGTCCCGGCCCAGGGCGCCGACACGGCGGCGGGTGCGGCGGGTGTGGTGGCCGAGGAGCCCGGCGAGGCGGGGCTGGTCTCAGAGTCCTGATCCGCACACGGCCGGCCGGCGGCGCACGAGCGTACAAGACGCGCTCGTGCGCCGCCGTCGATCATCGGGGGCATGTTCGACACGAAGATCGCCGTGCTGCTGCGGGACGACCTCGCGGTATGGCAGCGGCTGAACGTCACGGCATTCCTGGTCAGCGGGATCGGCACGGCCCGTCCCGACGTCGTCGGCGAGCCCTACCGGGACGCCGACGACACCGCCTACCTGTCGGAGTTCCGGCAGCCGGTGATGGTTTTCGAGGGGGGCAAGGAGCTTTTGGCCGCGGCGCGGGCCAAGGCCGTGGCCCGCGGACTGGATGTCGCGGTGTTCACCGCCGACATGTTCGGCACCGGCAACGACGCCGACAACCGGGCGGTGGTGCGCGCCGTGCGCGCGGACGATCTGGATCTGGTCGGGATCGCGGTGTACGGCCCCAAGAACGCGGTCGACAAGGCTTTCAAGGGTGCTTCGATGCACCCTTGAGCGCGCTCCATGCACTAATGAGCGCGCCGAGCCCTACTGCTTCTGCTGCGCCCGGGGCACGCTGCTGTCCGCCAGCACCGCGTCCAGCAGCCCGGGCCAGCGCACGTCCATCAGCTCCCGGCGCAGCCGCACGTGCTTCTTCGCGCCGACCCACCACATGACGACCAGCCCGGCCTCGCGCAGCACCTTGTAGTGGTGCGACATCGTCGACTTGGTCGCGGTGAGCCCGCTCTTCTCCCAGACGTCCAGGCAGGCCATGCCGCCCTCGGAGCCGTAGTCGGAGACCGTGTGCACGATGGTCAGCCGGGCCGGCTCGGCCAGCGCCGACAGCACCGCTGTCAGCTCCACGGCCTCGTCGCCGGGATGACTCAGTTCGTACTGCTCGGCCTGGGTGTCCATTGCCACAGCCTAAACCCGCTTGCCTTGAGTTCGATAGTCGTCGTACAGTTCGATGCTAGTCGAACGGTTCGATGGATGTCGAACTGATTCTCACTACGTACTACCGAGCGTCACCTCGAGCGAAGCGGATGGTGCCCCGTGTCAGCCACTACGGAAGAACGCCGTACTCCCTTAACAACTGCGCCGGCGCCGGAATCTTCCCCGGACCCGCGGCGCTGGCGCATGCTGCCGGTGATCCTTTCGGCCATGTTCATGGCGATGTTCGACTATTTCGTGGTCAATGTCGCCGCCCCCTCGTTCCAGCACGACCTGCACACCACCGACGCCGGCCTGGAGCTGGTCGTCGGCGGGTACGGCTTCGCCTACGCGGCCGGGCTGATCACCGGCGGCCGGCTGGGCGACCTGCTGGGCTACAAGCGGATGTTCGTCGCCGGGATGGCCGCGTTCACGCTGGCCAGCCTGGCCTGCGGGATCGCCACCTCCTCGACCCTGCTGATCGTCGCGCGCCTGGTGCAGGGCGCGACCGCGGCCGCGATGGTGCCGCAGCTGCTGGCCCTGATCAACGTGATCTACCCGGTGCACGAGCGGCCGCGGGCGATGGCGTGGTTCGGCGCCACCATCGGCACCGGCTCGGTCGCCGGGCAGGTGCTGGGCGGCGTGCTGCTGGAGGCCAACCTCTTCCACTGGACCTGGCGGCCGATCTTCCTGGTGAACGTGCCGATCGGGCTGATCGCGGTGTTCCTGGCGCTGCGCTGGCTGCCGGACACCCGGGGCACGCACCGTCCGAAGTTCGACCCGGTCGGCGCGATCGCCATCGCGCTGAGCATCGGCCTGGCGCTGGCCCCGCTGATCCTGGGCCGCGCCGAGGGGTGGCCGGTGTGGACCTGGGTCTCGCTGATCGCCTCGGTCCCGGTGATGATCGTGGCGATGCGCTGGGAGGCCCGGCTGGGGCGGGCCGGCGGGTCGCCGATGGTGGACCTGACGCTGTTCAAGGAGCGCACGTTCAGCGTGGGCCTGGCGCTGTCCGGGCTGATGCTGGCCATGTTCGGCGGCTTCATGCTGGCCATGACGCTGTTCCTGCAGGGCGGCATGCACATGAGCCCGGTGCGGGCCGGGCTGCTGTTCGGGCCGCTGGGCGTGGCCTTCGCCGGCAGCTCGATGCTGGCCCGGCGGGTCTCGGGCCGCTGGGGCGCCCGGGTGATCGCCATCGGCGCCTCGCTGAGCACCGCCGGGCTGGTGCTGCTGGGCGTGGTGCTGGCGTGGCGCGGCGCGGACCTGGCGTCCTGGCAGCTGCTGCCCTCGATGATCCTGGTCGGCGCCGGGAACGGCCTGGTCCTGCCCTCGCTGGTGGGCTCGGTGCTGGCCGGCATCAAGGCGAAGAACGCCGGCGCGGCCTCCGGGATGCTGGTCACGGCCCAGCAGTTCGGCGGCGCGTCCGGGGTGACGATCCTGGGCACGGTGTTCTTCTCGGTGCTGGGGTCGCACCCCGGCGGGTTCGGCGGGTACGTGAGCGCGATGCGCTGGGTGGACGCGGTGGACGTGGTGTTCGTCGTGGCCATCCTGGCGATGGCGTTCCTGCTGCCCAAGCAGGCCGCGGGGATGGCCGCCAGGCGCTGAGCGGAGCCGCCTGACCCAAGCACCTTCACTCGAACAATTCGCCGAGGTCATGCCCGGCCGGATCGCCTCATCAGCCGATCCGGCCGGGCATCGGCGTGCGGGCGCCCCCGATCGGTCGCACGCTGGTTCTTATGACGAACTCGAGCCTGGCCTCGCGAGTGGCGGCCGGACGCGCGGCCCGCAAGCTGGTCACGCGCTCCTCGACCGGGGACTGGAAGGCACCGCCGGACCGCCGGGACCCGATGGCGATACTGGAGAAACAGGGGGAGACCCGGCTGCCGGGCCTGGTGCCGATCCGCTACGGCCGCATGGCCGCCTCGGAGTTCGCCTTCCTGCGCGGCGCGCCGGCGATCATGGCCGCCGACCTGGCCGAGTCGCCCACCACCGGGCTGACGGTCCAGCTGTGCGGCGACGCGCACCTGTCCAACTTCGGGCTGTACGCCTCCCCCGAACGCCGCCTGGTCTTCGACCTGAACGACTTCGACGAGACCCTGCCGGGGCCCTTCGAATGGGACGTGAAGCGGCTGACGGCGAGCATCGCGGTGGCGGCGCGCCAGAACGGCTTCAAGGACGACTGCGGGCACAGCGCCGCCGTCGAAGCGGCGCGGGCGTACCGCACGGCCATGGCGCGGATGAAGGACAAGAGCGAGCTGGACGTCTGGTACCAGACCGTGGACACCACGATGTTGTTGCAGCTGGCCAGGCGCAAGCGGGGCCGCAAGGAGCTGGAGGCGTCGTTCAGCCAGGCGGAGCGGCACACGAACCTTCAGGCGCTGCGCAAGCTGACCGGCCCCGGACCCGACGGCACGCCGCGGATCCGGTACCAGCCGCCGCTGCTGGTTCCCTTCGCGGAACTGGGCTTCGACCGGGACACCGAGGAGGAGACCATCCGCCGGGTCTTCACCGACTACCGCTCGACGCTCCAGGAGGACCGCAGGGCCCTGCTCGAGCGGTTCCGGTATGTGGAGTCGGCGCTGAAGGTGGTGGGAGTCGGCAGCGTCGGGACCCGCTGCTCGATGGCGCTGATGCTCGGCGAGACCACCTCGACGCCGTTGTTCCTCCAGGTGAAGGAGGCCGAGGAATCGGTGCTCTCGCCGTATCTGAAGTCGAGCCGCTACGAGCACCAGGGGCACCGGGTGGTCGCGGGGCAGCGGCTGATGCAGGCGACGAGCGACATCTTCCTGGGGTGGGCCACCGGGCCGGAGGGCCGCTACTTCTACGTGCGGCAGCTGCGCGACATGAAGGGCTCGGCGAACGTCCCGGAGATGGACAAGACGATGCTGCGCGCGTACGCGGAGCTGTGCGGGTTGACGCTGGCCCGCGCCCACGCGCGCTCCGGCGACCGGGTGGCGATCTCGGCGTACCTGGGCAGCGGGGATTCGTTCGACCTCGCGATGGGCCGGTGGGCGCTGGCGTACGCGGACCAGACCCGGGCGGATCACCAGGTCCTGATGGACGCGATCAAGACGGGCCGGGTGCGGGCGGTCGACGCGTAGCTCACGACCCGTGCTCCGGCGGTCAGTAGCGGTGGTTGTTGCGCAGGAGGTACTGGTCGGCCAAGAGGTCGACGAGACGGGCCCGCTGCTCGGGTTCCAGCGCCGAGTCGGGGAACGCCAGACCTCGCGTCGGCGCGGCGGCGAGCTTGAGGTGCCACATGCCGAACCGGCGGTAGGCGCGGCGCCATTGGCTCCACGGGAGCTTGGCGATCCGGCCGGAGACCGCGTAGGTGACGCCGTCGGTGTCGAACGCGACGGTGACCGCCGCGGGCGTCAGGCGTCCGCTGGACCGCAGCTTGTAATAGTGCAGGAGAACCACGGACGCGACGACCACGGACCCGACGGCGGGGAGGATGAAGGTCTTGGTGTTGATCACCTGGACCAGGGCCCCGATGACGATGGCGCTGATCGCGAGGAGGAACGCCAGCGCGTCGCCGAGTTCGGTGACGACCGCCGTTCTCGCGGTGCTGATGAAGGCGACGACGACGGGCGTGTCGGCGTCCGCCACGCCCTCCGGCACTCCGCCATGATCCCCCACCTGACATAGCATGCCCTATCTGGGCGAAGACGCGAAAGAGATTGTCCCGGGGGCGCACTAGGGAAGGGCCCCGCCGGAGCGGGGCCGTTCTGGATCCTCAGGTTCAGCGGCCTACGGCCCGCGTCCGCGTCCTTGTCCGCAGCCCGAAGCCCACCAGCGCGGCGGCCACGAGTACGACCACGCCATCGGTGCCCAGGCTGAGCTGGATGCCACTGGTGAGCGCGTCCTTGGCGGTGTGCCCGGCACTCTTCAGGCTGTCGCTGCGGGCCGAGGCCACGGCGGACAGCAGCGGGATGCCGAGCGTCAGGCCGACCTGCTGCGAGGTGGTGACCAGGCCGGTGGCCAGGCCCTGCTCGGTGTCGCCGAGGCCGGAGGTCGCGGTGACCCCGTAGGAGACCACGGCGGCCAGGTGGCCGAAGGCGGCGACGGCGCCGATCGTCAGCAGCAGCACGGTGCCGTTGCCGGGGGCGATCAGCGCCAGCGGCAGGATCAGCAGGCCCTGGAACAGCAGGCCGCCGACCAGAGTGGCCCTGGCGCCGAAGCGGCCGATGAGCCGCGGCGCGGCCATGCCGCCCAGCGCCGCCGCGACCCCCATCACCGCGAAGACCAGGCCGGTCAGCGTCGGGGACATACCCTCCACCTGCTGCAGGAACAGCGTGCCGAGGAAGACGACCGCGCTCATGCAGGCGAAGGTCACCAGCCCGCCGAGGTTGCCGATCGCGACGCTGCGGCGGCGCAGGATCCGCAGCGACACCAACGGTTCGGCGGCGCGCGACTCGATGACGGCGAAGGCCGCCATCAGCGCGACCCCGGCGACCAGGCCGACGATCACGTCGGCGCGCCCGAACCCGGCTTGCGCGGCCGTGGACAGGGCGTAGATCAGGGCCAGCAGAGCCGTGGTGACGGTGACGGCACCGGGGACGTCCAGCCGCGAGGCGTGCGGGTTGCGGCTCTCGGTGAGCAGCCGCGGCGCGCCAAGCAGGACGACGGCGCCCATCGCGGTGTTCAGCACCATGGTGGAGCGCCAGGACAGCGCCTGGGTCAGCGCGCCGCCGAGCACCATGCCGGCGGTGAAGCCGACTGTCATCAGGGTGCCGTTGATCCCCAGCGCGCGCTCCCGCTGCGGCCCCTCGGGGAAGGAGGTCGTCAGCAGCGCCATGCCGGTCGGCACGATCATCGCCGCGCCGATGCCCTGCAACGCGCGCCCGGCCAGCAGCACCGCCGGAACCCAGGCGACGGCCGCGATGACACTGGCCGCGGTGAACAGCACGGTGCCGGCGACGAAGACCTTCTTGCGGCCGACGAGGTCGCCGACCCGCCCGGACAACAGCAGCAGGCCGCCGGAGGGCAGCGCGAAGGCGGTGGCGATCCACTGCAGGTTGGCGTCGGCGATGTGCAGGTCCTTGCCGATGCTGGGGACGGCGATGTTCAGGATGGAGAAGTCGACGGCGACCATGAAGTTCGCCGCGCAGAGCAAGAACAAAACGAGCTTGGCCCGAGCGGACAGGCCAGAGGTCGGCGAAGGGTTGTCGATGTTCGCGGTGGCTGCCGCACCACCCGCGCCGGCGGACGTCACCGGTGTGGACTGGTCGAGGACATCTGTCATGGGATCCAGGATTCGGCGCGGGAAGCGCACGTGGGTAGCGCCTGTTTATGCTGGTGGTCCTTACACCAGGCTGAGCACCGCGGCCCACGCCGGCCGCGCACGCCGTCTCGCCTGGTGACGGGGATCGGCTCCGGCGCCCGGCAACGTGCCGAGCATCGGGGCTTCGCGTGCTTGAGGGGAGAAAGCAGTGTCGATGACGTCCCCGGTCCAGGTGGACCCCAACACCGTCCGGCGGGCGAACCTGAGGGAGTTCCTGGTCGCCCGCCGCGCCCGCATCACCCCCGAGGAGGTGGGACTGGCCCCCGGCAGCCGCCGCCGCACCCCGGGCCTGCGCCGCGAGGAGGTGGCGGTCCTGGCCGGCGTCGGCACCTCCTGGTACCAGTGGCTGGAGCAAGGCCGGGACATCACGGTGTCCTCCCAGGTCCTGGACGCCATCGGCCGCGTCCTGAAACTCGACGAACCAGAAACCCGCCACCTGTACGCCCTGGCCGGCCTCAACCCACCCCCCGTAGGCCGCATCTGCCCGAACGACGCCGCCGGCCCGGTGAACGAAGCCCTGGTCCACCTCGTGAACACCTGGCTCCCCAACCCGGGCATGATCATCGACCGCTACTGGAACATGGTGGTCGCCAACCGAGCAGCGGAACTGGCCCTCCACACCACCGAAACCGGCTGGAACTGCCTCCACCAGTACTTCCTGGACGACATCTACCGCGAATCCCTGGAGAACTGGTCGGACCTGGCCCCCCACGTCGTGGCGACGTACCGCTCGGAAATGACGGCCTGCCCAGGCGACGAAGGCTTCCGCCAGGTAGTGGAAACCCTGCTGCCGCAAAGCGAGGAGTTCGCCGAACTGTGGGCACGCCAAGGCGTGGCACACAGCGGCGTGAACAAGAAGTCCCTGAGCTCCCGCGTCGGCCCCCTGCACTTCGAGTCGGTGACCCTGGCCGTCCCGGACCGCGCGGACCTGCGCATCGTCCTGCACAACCCGCAGGCTGGCTCGGACACGCGGGCGAAGATGGAGCGCTTACTGGCGGAGGATGAGCGGCGGAACGGGTTGCGGTTGGTGGCGGGGTAGTCAGGGTTCGACCGCCGATCTACCCTGAAAAACGCACGGAAGTCCAGTGCTAGGGGTAAGCCATGTCAGATGTCGAACGTACCGACCTCAACCGCCTCCGCGACATCATCCGCGGTGCGCAGCAGCAGGGCGACCAGTATCCGGTGGATCCGAAGGCGCGGATCACGGTCGGGTCCGAGGGGGAGATCTTCACCGGGGTGGTGCCTGCGGGGCGTCCTTTGAGCAAGGTGCAGCATGGGACGTTCGCTGCTCGGGTGCGGGGGCGGGAGGTCGAGGATCTGCGGTGGGCGGCCAAGCACATGCCGCGGAACACGCAGTTCATCGATCATCGGGATGCCCGGGGGTGGTGTTACAGCTTCCTGTCGCAGATGGGGCGGCCTTACACCATGTTCGCGTACTTCGATGGGAGCAGCTATCAGGTCAAGTTGGTCGAGCCTCGGTTGGAGGGGCTGGTCGGGGCTCATGCCGGGCATCTGTATGCCAACGGGCGTCTGTGCCTGAGCCAGGCCGGGGGTTCGGGGCAGCCGACTTTGGAGGAGGCCTACTCCAAGTCCGTGTTGTGGGCTACGGGGATGGACGTCGTCCTGGCGGGGTATCCGTTCCCCTTCTCGACGAACAACGAGTTCGAGTACGGCCTCTGATTCGGCGGCCGTGCGGAGGTCGGAGGAGCGAATGCTGACGCCCGTGCGGGTGGCGGACTTCGTGCTGGACGCCATCGCCGCGCGCGTCGGGGCGGTCGAGCCGGAGCAGGGCGGGGCGCTGCTGGGGCTGCCCGGGTCGGACTACGTCACCGAGTTCATCCACGACGCCGATGCCGCGACGACCGGCACGCGGTATCAGAACACCGACTGGCTGATCGCGGCCATCGGGGCGCGGGAAGCTGCGACGGCGGCGCGGTTCAAGGGGATCGTGCACTCGCACCCCCGCGGGATGCCCGTGCCCTCCTCCCAGGACCAGGCCGAGTACGCGGAGTCGCTGCGGCTGAATCCGCTGCTGGCGCGCTACCTGGCGCCGATCGTGACGCACGACGTCGACACCCCGCTGGCCGGCCACGAGATCCGACTCGGGCCGGCACGCATCTCCTTCTACGGCTCGGAGCGGGCCGCCGACGGCTTCAGGCTGGCCCCGGTGCGCCCCGTGGTGGTGCCGGTGGCGCGGATGCTGCGGCGCGCCGGGATACGGCCGGAGGGCGACCCGGCGGCGATCGACGTGGAGGGCGCGACACTGCTCGCCGCCCAAGCACAGCTGCCCGGCTTCGGTGCGGTGACGTTGTTGCTGGGCGCGGATTTCCCGGCCACCGCACCGATCGTGCTGCCGGAACACGGCGACGGCCCGCTGGCGCTCGGCTGGGACCTCGGGGTGCCGGCGGTCGAGCGACTGGCCCGGGCGGTGCGGATGCTGCGGCGCGGGCGCGCCAGGGACCGCGAGGAGCGCGATGCGTCGCATCGAGACGGGGCAGGCGCGGACGAGGCGGGTACGGAGGAACAAGGCGCGGTAGCGGCTGCCAGGCGCGACCCGGTGCGGCTCCTGTTCGCCCGCACCGAGGGCATCCTGTCCCCGACGCTCGCCGATCGCAGTGTCCTGATCGCCGGCGCCGGATCTGTCGGCTCCTACATGGCCGAGGTGCTCGCACGCAGCGGCGTGGGCGCCTTCACGATCGTGGATCCCGACGAGGTCGAAGCCGTCAACGTGGGCCGGAGCGCCTATCGGGTGGCCGATGTGGGGCTGGGCAAGGCGTTCGCGGCCGCCGAGATCGTGCTGGCGATCAACCCCTCGGCCCGGGTGGGTGTCCACGCCGCGCGCCACGAGGATGTGGACCTGGCGGCGTTGGTAGCGGAGGCCGATGTCGTTGTCGTGGCCACCGACGATCCGCAGGCACAGGCCCGGGTGGGCCACTTCGCGTATTGGGCCGGACGGCCGGCCGTCTTCCCGGGCCTGTACCAGGGTGCCCAAGGCGGCGAGGTGATCATCACCGCCGAGGGCAGCGCCTGCTTCGCTTGCGCCACCGGCGGCGTGCGGGCCGATCTGGAGGAGACCGGCAGCAATGAGGTCGCCGCGCGGACCGACTACGGCACCGGGCGATTGATCGCCGAACCGGGGCTGCTGACCGACGTGCACCACGTCGCGGCCATCGCGGCCAAGGCGGCCCTCGGCCTGCTCCACTCCCCCGACGACGACGTCACCGCCGCCCGCTTCGCCCACGGAATCCTCAAAGCCGGCACCACATATGCCGTCTTCGGCCACGAGCCCGACTACTGGATCTTCGCCGAGCTGATGCGCGCCGCCCCGGCGCAGTACGCGTACCAGTCACTGTGGCTGACGGTCGCCGGTCGAAGCGATTGCCCGGTATGCGGCGAGCCGGCCGGACGCACGGATCCGTCCGCCTACCAGGAGCCGGATGTGGACTTCATCAGGACGCTGCGAGATGGCGAATGAGCGCCCTCTACCCCGCGCCCTCCCCCACTGCGGTGGCATGGCTCGCGACGTTGCGCACGGCGCTGGCGAGCCTGGCCGACCAGGTGCCGCTCGTGCCCCCGATCGACATCGACACGGTAGCCCACCAGCTGGAATCCGAATCGCCGGAGGCCGCGGAACTCGGCGACGGGCTGATCGCGACGCTGGACGAGTTCGAGCCGATCATCGGCGGCCTGACGGTGGCGTTCGCCATGTGGCCGTCGACGATCCTCATCGCGCTGGGGCGCGGCGAGGAGATCGGGGAACTGGATCCGGTGGTCGCGGCGGTTTCGCGGGTGGAGACCGCGGAAATCAGGCCTCTGACTTCGTCGGGCACCGTCACCATCGGGAAGGACGGCCGCTCGACCACGCTCATCGCCGCGACGACCGTGGCCGCGCCGGTCGGTCCGGTGCGCATCCGGTGGCCCGATCGCGATGACGTGTGGCTCTGCGCCGTGCCGGCCGCCGCCGATCCGGTTCGCACCGCGCGCGCCGCACTGGAGCGGATCCTCCCCCATGTGGGTGTGAGCCGCGCGTACCTCCGCACCGCCCCAGGAGACCGCCCAGCCGCCCTCCACGCCGCCCTCCTCACCATCGACCCCACCGCCGACCCCGACCTCGTCATGGCCCGCCTGGAGGGCTGGCGCGCCGCCCTGGAGCAACTCCACCGGGGCGCGGTGGCCGTGTACTGGGAGCAAGCCTGAGATGGCCAACCACGACATCGACAAGATCCGCACCGCGATCGCCAGGCAGGAGGGCCGCGTCCCCCGGGCCATCATCCGCCCCGGCCGCAGCCATCGGCCGCATCTGCGCCCCGCCCCGCGCACCCGCGGCGAGTTCGCGCTCGCGCTGCTCTCGATCGTATTGACGTTTCTGGCCCTGCTGTTCAGCGTTACCGCGGGACAGTTGGCGGCGTTCTGGATCGGGGACCACGCGCAGAGCGGCGGCAAGGCCTGGCCGGTGTTCCGTGCGCTGGGTTACAAGCCGTGGCGATTAGGTGGCCCATCAATACTGCGACGCGCAGCGTCTCCTCAACGGGCGGTGGTGGGAGACGGGAGGGCATATCTGTACCACGCGATGGTGGTGGAGTTCCGATTGCTGCCGTGGATCACGATCGTCGCGGTTCTGACGGCCGCGGTGGCCCGGCCCTACCAGGCGGTGCTGGCGGCGTTCGTCGCGGGGATCGTGGAGAACAACTGGTGGCTGCACCTGCCGAGCTATGACTTCCCGCAGTGGTTCGCGGACCTGGTCGACAAGCAGCGGACGCTCCTGGAGCACCACGACCCCTGGCAGGCGTTCGGGATCCTGCTGGCCTCGGCTCTGGTGGCGATGGCCTGGGCGGAGCGGACCCAGGCCACGTAGTTCGCCGGCTTCGGTGCGCCAGCTTCGGTTCGCCGGCTTTGGTTCGCCGGCTTGAGTTCGCCGAGCTTCGTTCTGGCCGGCGCGTCCGGCGGGTATCCGGAGCGCGCCGTCAGCCCTCGCTCAGCCGTACTGGAGCAGGTAGTCCATGACCTCGCTCATCGAGGCCGTCGCCATGGCGATGCAGGAGTCGGCCGCGCCGTAGTACAGCCGCAGGTCGCCGGTCTCCTCGTCGTGGATCATCCCGGTGGGGAACACCACGTTCGGCACGTCGCCGTGGGTCTCGTAGTCGGTGGCCGGACCCAGGATCCACTGCGGGGAGCGGCGGATCACCTTGGCCGGGTTGTCCAGGTCGAACAGGACCAGGCCGGCACGGTAGAGCGGGCCGGCGGCCATCTGCTTCACGCCGTGGTAGACGCCGAGCCAGCCGTGCTCGGTCTCGATCGGGGCCGGACCCAGGCCCATGCGGGCCGCGTCCCACCAGGCGCCCTCGCGACTGGTCATCACCGGCTCCGGGCTGCTCCACGTGCGCAGGTCCTCGGAGCGGGACATCCAGACGTCCGCGCGGCCGTCGTGGCCCGCGTACGGGCGGTGGTACAGGCAGAACTCGCCGTTGACGCGCCGGGGCAGCAACGATGCGTTCTTGTCCTCGGGTGGCATGACGACGCCGAGCTTCTCCACCGACTGGAAGTCCTCGGTGGTGGCCAGGGCGACGCACGGTCCGGAGGGGCCGTAGGCGGTGTAGGAGATGACGTACGCGGACAGTTCGGCCACGTAGGTGATGCGACAGTCCTCGACGCCCCACATGCTGGTGTGGTCGGCCGGGTCGTCGGCCAGCAGCGGCTTGGGCTCCACGCGCCAGCCGTGCACCCCGTCCGGGGAGCGCGCGACGGTCAGGTGGGACAGGCCGCGGCGGTCCTCGACACGGCACAGGAGCACCGTCTCGCCGTCGTGGCTGGTGGCGCCGGGGTTGAACACGGTGTTGATCTGGTAGGGCCAGTCGCTGGCCGTCAGGATCGGGTTGGCGGGGTTCCGGCGGAACAGTTCGCCATGGGGGCTGGTGGTGCCGAGCTGGGTCGACATCTTTTGCCTCGCAGGTGGTCTGGTTGCGAACAGGTTTCGATCTTCGCAAACGGCACAGTTCGCCGCTGGAAAGCACCGACTGTAGCGCCCGTGATCACGCCCTGTCTGGACAACACGCTAAAGGCGGGTTCCAACAGGGGCTTTCCGTTTAGGGGCCCCTATCGCAGCTCTCGGGCTTTTCGCCACGACCCGCCATGGACGCGGTGTTTACGGGCCTTGACGGCCGTGCGGCCGATTGTGTGACGAAGGCCACAGCGCGACGGTCGTGCGACCCCACCCGGTGCGGAACGGTCCGGCGCCACCCCTATGATTACTCGGCCGTTGACAGATTGCTCGCTGTTCACATACTCGCGAGGTCACAGACGGCAGCCACCACGATGCTGTCCGTCTCCGCCTGGAAGAGGTGTGCTCCCGTGCACGTCAATGGTTTCACCTACGGCCCGCTGACCCCTTTGCTGGCCTTCTTCATGGCCTTCCTGGGCTCGGTGATCGGGCTGCAGAGCGCCTCGCGGGCGCGGGCGGCCACCGGGGGCTCGCGGACCCGCTGGCTGACGATGGCCTCGCTGGCTTTGGGCGGCACGGCCATTTGGGTCATGCAGTACATAGCGATCCTGGGCTTCACGGTGCCGGGCGTCGAGATCCGCTACGACCCGGTGCTGACCGTCGCCGGCCTGGTCGCGGCGATCGCGGCGGCGGCCGGCGGGCTGACCCTGGTGGTACGCCGCCAGACCGACGACCGGTCGCTGCTGCTCGGCGGACTCGTCATCGGTTCGGCCGTCGCCGGGGTGAACTTCCTCGGCATGGCGACCCTGCACATGGCCGTGGGGAAGCACTACACCGGATGGCTGATCGCCGCCTCGGAGGTGGTCGCCGTGGTCGGCACCGCCGGCGCGCTCTGGTTCGCGCTGCGGGTGCACGGACTGCCCTCCACCCTCGGCGCCGCGGCGATCCTGGGCGCGGCCGTCACCGGTGCGCACTACCTCGGGATGGCGGCGCTGTACCTCACCGACTCCGCCACGGCTGACGCGTCGGCGTTCGGTTCCGCGCCGGCCGTGCCGTCCGGGATGGCGGCCTCGGAGCTGCTGACGCCGCTGGTGCTCGGGATCAGCATCGTCACCACGATCATGCTGCTGGTGGTGGCGATGGCGCCGACCGAGCGCGAGCTGCGCGAGGAGCAGCGGGCCGTGGAACTGGCCACGGCACTGCGGGAACGCAGTTACTGAGCACCAAGAGCGGCCCCGTACCACATCCCCGCTCGCGCGGGGTGCGGCACGGGGCCGTGTCACACGGCGCCGGGACTGAATCTCCAAGCCGGGCTTGGAGAAAGCGCCTTGAGCGCACTGAACGCGCCGGCCGAGATCACACCAGGTCGGCGGACCTCAGAGCCAGCAGCGCCTGGTAGTAGGCCAGCGTCGACTCAGCTCCCTGATTCTCGTTCGCCTGGGTCTCGCGCAGCCCGTCCCGGCCGCCGCCGCTGCTCGCGTCGTACAGCGGCAGGCCGAGCCGGTTCGCGCCGAGGAACCAGCCGAAGGCCCGCCTGGCCCGGTCGGCGTAGAACTCCCGGCCGGTGACCCGCCAGGCCTCGACACACGCCTCGACGACCGCGGCGGCGTCGATCGGCTGCTCGTCCCCTTCCCGGGCCGGACGCGGCGCCCCTTTGCGCCGCCACAGGTTCCCGACCAGGATCAGACGCCCCTCGGCCGCCCCCGGGCCGGTGTCCGCCGAGCCGGCCTCCCCGAGGCCGACCTGACCGAGATACCAGTCCAGGGCCCGCAACGCGTCCGCCACCATCGCGGCGTCCCCGGCCCGCTCGCCGCCGGCCAGCAGCGCCTGCGGCAGGCGGGCGTTGTCGTAGGTGAGCTCGTCCTCGAACCATGGCCAGTCATCGGTGGAGGCGGCGCGGAACGCCGCCTCCAGCCGGGCCACTCCGAGCGCCAACTCCGGTCCTGGCTCTGGGACGCGCACGAGCCCCAGCAAGGCGTAGGCGGTCGAGCGGACCGTCGTCATCGCGCGCAGCGACGGCCGCGCCGCGTCCAGCAGCGCCGCGGCCCGCTCGCGGTACTTGTCCGGCACCGCGGCGCCGGCCGCGACACCGCCCAGGGACCACAGCAGCCGCCCCACGTGGTCCCCGTTGTGCGGCTCGTCCAGCCACAGTCCGGACGCGTCGCGCATGTTGCGGGACCCGAGGGCGGCCGGGTCGTAGCCGGCTTCCAGGAAGGCCAGAGAGGTGTCCAGCCAGTCGTGCGGGTCGGCTCCCTTCAGTTCGCGGACGGGGACGTCGCACAGTCCCGCCGCCACGATCGCCAGCCGGGCGACGTCGTCGACGCAGTAGCCGGATCCGAGGTCGGGTTTGGCATGGTCGCTGAACTGGACGACCCCGGCGGAGTCGGTGATCCGGTTCAGATGCGCGAGCTTGAGCTTGGGCACGTCGACCCGCGCCATGCCCGCGGCGTCGGTCGCGACCGCGTCCGGCACGGGGCGGCTGCGGCGGGCCGCGGTGGCCCTTGCGATCCCGGCGAACCGGCGGGCCACCGCGGTCCAGTGCAATCCCGCGCCCTGGGTCCTGGCGGCTTCCCTGGCGCGCTCCATGCGGTCCGGATCGGACAGCAGGGCATGCAGCGCCTCGGCGTAGGCCTCCGGGTCCTCCGGCGGAACCGTGATGCCGGCGCCGCCGGCGAGCATGTCCTCGGCGTAGAAGTAAGCCGTCGACACGACCGGGCAGCCGGCGGCGACGGCGAAGGTGAGGGCTCCGGACGAGATCTGCTCGCGGGAGCGGTAGGGCGTGCAGAAGATCTCGGTGCGGGCCAGGACCGCGGAGATCTCGGCGTCGGACAGGAAGGTGTCCAGGAACACCACCCGGTCCTGCAACTGCGCCTCCTGGACTGCGGCGACCAGGTGGTCGCGATAGTTCTCGCCTTCTTGACGGGCGACCTCCGGGTGCGTGGAGCCGGCGATGAGATAGGTCACGTCGGGATGCCGCGCGGCGATCAGGCCCAGCGCCGCGATGGCGGTCTGCAGGCCCTTGTTGGGCGAGAGCAGACCGAAGGTGGACAGCAGCCGCCGGCCGGCCAGCCGGTCCAGCGTCGCGGCCACTTCGGGGCGCACGGCGCCGCCGCTCCCCGGCGGCGGCGCTCCGTGCGGGACGTGCACGATCCGGTCCGGCGGAGCGATTCCGGTGTCGACCGCCAGCCGGCGCGCGGTCCCGGTGAACACGGTCACGGCCGCGGCGTCGCGGCACAGCCGATACAGGGCGCCGGCCTGGGAAGGGCTCGGCTCGGAGAGCACCGTGTGCAGTGTGACCAGATAGGGGACGCCGAGCCGGTGCAACTCGGCGGCGAAGTCCGTGATCCAGGCGCCATCGACGCCGCCGAAGATCCCGTACTCGTGCTGGATGACGACGGCGCCGACCCCGGAGGCGGCCACCTGCTGGGCCGCCTTGCGGTAGTCGGAGCGCTCGTCCTGGCGGATCACCGTCCGCACCGTTGCGGGGTAGGCCAGTCCGTCCCGGTCCAACGCGCAGACCTCCACGCGCACGTCCGGAGCAGCATCGTTGAGCGCGACGGCCAGGTCGCGCGAGTAGGTGGCGATGCCGCACCGTCGCGGCGGATACGTGGAAACGATCGCGAGTGTTATGCCGATGTTCGAGACAGTCCCTGCCATGACCTCTCATACCTCTCTCCGTCGTCACTAAATACGACGGAACCGGCAAGTCACTCTAACGTTACTCAGCAGCCTGAATCAATACTCTTAGACGTATTGCCGGACGCATACCGGTGAGCAGCGCGGGATCCACACCGCCTTTGGCAAACCGCTGAACGGCGGAAAAAAGCCCGCCCCACCTGCGCCTGTGACGTGGGTCGCTTGACAAGCCCCCAGGTGCCTCGTGGTTTAATAGCGCCATGAACGGCGCTTGCATCACGTGCTGCGCGACCTGCCATGGGACGAAAGCCCATATGGCCGGCCGCGTATGCCGCATGCGCCGAATGTGCGGCCGCTGACGTCCGATAGCCCGCTGGTACGGAAAGAGCGAGGGTTCGCCCCCGCTTCATCCGGAGGGCACCTTCCAGCCGCCGTACTCCTGTAGAGGTAACTCTGATGACACCCCTCCCGTCTCCCACCACCGCCCGTCGTGGAGCCGCTCCGCGGCGCAGTGTTAATACCTCGAGGCCCCGCCTCAGCTCCTCCGCTCTCATCCGCCGCACACCGGATTACCGCTTGTGCCTGCTTGCGCACCGGGTCCCTCCCCGCGTTCATAAAACGTGCCGCCGAATGCGCTGGGGCGTACCAGCCAGCGTTGTCTGCGTACGCCCTTTCCGGACCGCCGACCCCCGTTTCGTGAGCTTTGCGACCCCGCTGAGGAGCACCCCCGATGGACCCCCGCCGCCTGGAGAAGATCTACGACGCCGTCCGTGACGAGCTGGCCGGCCTGGACCGCTACGAGATCGAGCAGCGCGCCTGCGTGGCCCGCGCCCGCTGGCACGCCGCCTCGACAAGCCCGAACGCCAATCCTGAACAACGGGCCCTGGCCGGGGCCCGCGCCGCGGCCATCGGCCGGATCCTGATCCACCTGCGGCGCACCTGGACCGACGAGTACGACGCCGCCGACCACGCGGCCCGCGCCCTGGCCGCCGAGCGCGTCGACCCCGAGGTGTCCGCGAGCGTGCGGGCGGCCGGGCACCCGGTCGGGGCCCGGGTGGAGGTCGTCGGCGAGGAGCGCACCGGGGTCGTGCAGCAGATCCTGGTCTCCCGCGAGGAGGACGGGTACTACGCGCGCTGGTACGTCGTGCACGTCGCCGAACTGCAGCTGTGCCGCGCCTACGGCTGCGACGAGCTGGAGACCCTGGAGCCGGAGCAGGCTCCGCTGGCACCGGCCGCGCAGCACTCGGCCGCCTCCTTCGCCGCGCTGGCCGAGCGGGCCGAGCGCGCCGACCGGGGCGCGGTGACGGTGCGGCACGGGCAGCGCAACGGCCGGCGGGTGCTGGCCGCGGCCTGAGCCGGGCTGGCCAAGGGAGCCGGGCTGGGAAGCTGGTCAGGGAGGCCATACAGGGAAGCCGGGCAACGAAGCCGGGCGAGAAGCTGGCGAGGAAACCCGGGCGGCGGATCAGCGGGGGCCGCCCGAGGTCCACACGAGGCCGGATCCGGTGCGCAGACACCGGATCCGGCGCGTCGGCGATCGGCGTTCATGGCGGGGATCCGTCGGAGACCGCGTTGAGCGACGGTTTCCAGCCGTTCGCGCGTGACGGCCGACACATCGGGCGGCACATCGAGCAATAAATCGGGGCCGACCCGCGCCCGGCGCTCACCGCCGGAAGAAGTCCCGCACGTTCACCAGCAGCAGCACCAGCGCGGCGATGCCCATCGCGACCAGGAACGCGTCGCGGGCGTGGCGTGCCGCGTACTCCAGGACGCTGATCACCACGCCGGCGCCGACCAGGATCACCGCGAGGCTGACCGCGGTGGTCAGCAGGCGGCGGCGGGCCAGGGACTCCAGGGCGGCGAAGACCACCAGGATGGCCAGCAGGGTCGGGATCTTCTGGCGGTCGTCGGGCAGCAGCAGGACCGTCGCCACCGCCAGGAACAGCAGCGGGACGCTGACCGCGGCCCAGATCTGCAGCAGGATGCCGTGGTGCTTGCGGTCGCCGGGGTCGTACGGCTTGTGGGAGCGGGCGACGTGCTCCTGCGGATCCTGCGGCGGCGGGCCGCCGCGCCGCAACACGTCCGCGTGGACCGCGCGCTCCTCGGCCAGCGCGGTGCGCTCCCGGATCAGGCTCATGACCGACTGCTCGGCGACCCGCGCCTCGCCGAGGCGCTCGGCCGCGGCCTTGGCGGTCTGGAATTCCGTGCTCAGGGACCGGACTTCGGCGTGGCGGTCGCGGGCTCCCTGCTGCAGGGCCACGGTCTGCTCGTCGGCGTCGGCGATGCGGACGTCGAGGTCGGCGATGCGGCTCTGGAGGCTGTGCGCCAGGCCGGTGTCGTCCGGGGACACCTTGTGCAGGCCGGCCCAGCCGAGGGGGTCGGCCCAGGAGAAGCGGACGGTGCCGTCGCGCTCGTAGCGCGGGCCGGCCGGGGCCCGCTCGCCGCCGGCCCAGTCCCGGGTGTCGATGCCCCACAGGCCGCGGAAGCCGCGCACCCAGGAGGTGTCGTCGTCGATGAGGACCGGCTGCCATTCGCGGTCCTGGCCGGGGCCGACCCGGGTGCCGTCGCCGCGCGCGTAGTCGATGAAGGGGATGCCGAAGCCGTGGTCCTGGCTGCGGGCCCGGCGCAGGATCACCTCCGCCGCGCGCTTCCACCAGCGGGCCAGCGTGCCCAGGAAGCGGGGGTTCACAGTAACGAGGTAGTCGCCGGCCAGGAAGGCCCCGGAATGGGAGCCGGCTCCGGCGAAGACGACGGGATGGGTGCCCTCGGCCACGGTGAGGTCGGGGTCGTCCCAGCGGCGGCGGAGGTCGTCGCCGGTGTAGTCGTGCGAGGAGAAGGCGACCCAGCGCGGGGACACGGTGCTTGACGGGGACACGGTGCTCGGCCCCTCGGTGCTGGCGTCCTGGTCCTCGGCGAGGTAGACGGTCACCATCTCCCAGTCGGCCTCGTGGTCGTTGACCCCGCCGAAGGTGGAGCGCCAGTCGTTGGCCGCGTAGAAGTACCAGTACTGCAGGATGACGTAGCCGCCTTGGCGCACCACGCGGCCGTAGTACGGAGACGCTTGCGCCCCGCCGCCGGCGTGGTACTGCTCGGCTGCCTTGGTCATCACGCCGCCGGGCACCGTGCCGCGGATCAGCAGGCTCAGCCGGAGCAGCACGTCGATCAGGCGCGCGATGAACCCGACGGCCGCGAGCCGGCCGGTGCGGCGGATGCCGGTGGGGTGCCCTTTGCGCCAGCGGCGGACCTCGCCGCTGCCGGCGGGTTTGAGGACGTAGCGCAGGAACAGCGGGCGGCCGGGGTGCCGCTCGGCGGCCGCCAGCAGGCTCGCGAGATCGAGCTCCCCGGCCGGGACCAGCTCGGTCTGTTTGTCGCCGTCGTGCCACAGGCCGGCCGCGGCGATGTAGCGCTCGATGTCGGTCGGGAGGAAGTACTCGCCCTTGGTGTAGGCCAGGATCGGCTCGTGGGCGCGGAGCAGGGCGAGGTCGTCCTGGGACGGGGCGGGATCGGCGGCAGTCATCGATGCCGACGATAGGTCACCGCGATCAAGGACGCGCGGCGGATCTCAGCGTGTCGTGAAGGCCCCGCCGTTCACGTGGATGGTCTGACCGGTGATCTGCCGCGCCCCGGCCGAGGCCAGGAAGAAGACCGTCTCGGCGATGTCGTTCGGCACGCCGGCCCGCTTGGTGTGCGTCTCGGCGATCAGGGCCTGCTCGCGCGCGTCGGTCATGGCGCCCTGGAAGAAGCCGGTGTCGGCGATGTAGCCGGGCGCGATCACGTTGGCGGTGACGCCGCGCGGACCGAGCTCGGCCGACAGCATCGCGTACCAGGCGGCCAGGGCGGCCTTGGAAGCGCCGTAGGAGCCGCCGCGGCGTTCGGAGCCGATGGTGCCCACGGCGAGCACGGTGCCGCCGGGAGCCAGGACCGGCTTGAGGGCGGTGGTGGTCAGGACGGCGCTGAGCAGGTTGCCGTCGAGGTCGGCCCGCCATTGGGCGAGCGCGGCCTCCAGCTCGGTGGCATCCGGTCCCGGCTGCGCGGCGCCCAGGCCGCCGGCCGCGTTGACCAGGACGTCAAGGGTCTCGAACCGGGCCGCGAGGGCCTCGACGGCACGCGGGTCGGTGGCGTCACAGACCACGCCGGTACAGACCACGCCGACCGCGCCGAGTTCCTTCGCGACGCTCTCGACGAGGTGCTCGCGGCGGCCGGTGATGACGACATCGGCGCCGTCGGCGAGGAAGCGTTCGGCGACGGCGCGGCCGATGCCGCTGGTGCCGCCGGTGACGAGGACGCTGCGGGGCATGGCCGCCTCCTGGTATGTTTAGAGCTAAACATTTAGACCTTAACATACCGCCGCCAAGGAGGCCGGAGCCGCATGAGCACCACCCCCGCCGAGATCGCCGAGGCCTGGCGCCGCGAGCGCCCCGGGACCCCGGTCGACTCCATCGAGGTCTTCACCCCGGTCGTGCGCCTGGCCAAGCTGCTCACCGACGACCGGACCCGGGTGCTGCGCGCGGCCGGCATCGACCGGGCCACGCTGGACCTGCTGTCGGTGCTGCGGCGCTCCGGGCCGCCCTACACGCTGACCACGCGCGAGCTGACCGAGCGGACTCTGGTGACCGCCGGGGCGATCTCCCAGCGGGTGGCGCGGGCCGAGCAGGAGGGCCTGGTCACCCGGGCCCCGGATCGTTCGGGGCACAAGGCCGTGGCCGTGGCGTTGACCGCGGCCGGGCACGCGGTGATCGAGCGCTCCGTGGACGCGGTGCTCGGGCGCGACTCGGAACTGGTCGCCGGGCTCAGCGCCGAGGAGCGGGAGGTGCTGATCCCGCTCCTCGGCAAGCTCGAGGCCTACGTCAGGTCGCGCGGCGCCTGACGCACAGCCGCTACTGCTGCGACCCCGCCGCCGCGACGCACAGGTTCGGGTCGGCCGCGTTCTCCCCGTCGGCGCTGGACAGCGCCGCCGACGGCAGCGCGCTCGGGCTGCTGGAGGACGAGGCCGCGGCCGGGTTGAACACGTCGCCGCTGGCGAAGTCCGAGCCGACGCGGACCACGATCGGCGCGCTGCCGTCGGTGCCCGGCTGGACCGCGGAGGCCGGCAGCTGGAGCGCCGCGGCGACCGCCTCGGCCGCGGCCTGGTGCGCCTGGCCGCTGTAGTACACGGTGGTCGTGGCGACGGTGCTGCTGTAGCCGACGCCGCTGGCGTTCTTGAAGCCGTCGGCCTGCAGGGTCGCGGCGAGCTGGCGGGAGCGGCCGTCGTTGCTGGTGCCGTTCTCGACCACGATGGCGTCCGTGACCGAGCTCGGGCGCAGGCTGCTGGAGGTCGTCTGCGGGGTCGGGGACGGCGTGCCCGGGGTGGCGCCGGCGCTGCCGCTCGCCGCCGTGGTGGGGCCGGTGACCGACTGGTCGTGGGCGATCAGGGAGAAGATCTGGTCGTCCAGGGCGGTGTCCGGGGCCACGCGGTTGGGGTCCGGCGCGTAGGCGGTCGTGGGCATGGTCAGGAAGGTGATGTTCTGGGTCGGCACCTTCTTGAGCGTGTTGGCCAGGTCCAGGAGCTTGCTGACGCTGGCGATGCCGTCGTCCACGGTCAGCGACTTGGAGGCGATGTCCATCAGGTGCGTGGCCTGGATCGGGTTGTCGAAGGTGGCCTGGTCCTTCATCTTGCGGATCAGGGCCGACAGGTACTGGTGCTGCGCCTCGGTGCGGTACAGGTCCGAGCCGTCGGCGAAGCCCTCGCGGGTGCGCAGGAAGGCCAGGGCGGTGTCGCCCTGGATCGTCGAGGTGCCGGCCGGGAGGTTCAGGTGCGAGTCCGGGTCGTTCACCGCCTTGGTGACGCAGACCGGGACGCCGCCGACGGCGTTGGTCAGGGCCACCACCCCGGCGAAGTCGACCATCATGAAGTGGTCGATCTTGACGTGCGTGAACTCCTCGACGGTGTCCACCTGACAGCCGGGGCCGGCGGCCAGCGCGGAGTTGATCATGCCGATGCTCTGCGCCGGGTACTGGTTGCCCTTGGCGTCCACGCAGGCCGGGATCGGGATCATGGTGTCGCGCGGCAGCGACACCACGGTGGCGTTGCTGCGGTCGGCCGAGACGTGGACGAGCATCTCCACGTCGGAGCGGCCGGAGGGGTCGGTGAAGCCGCCCAGGGCCGCGTCCTGGCCGGGCAGCCGGGCGTCGGTGCCGATGAGCAGGATGTTGATCGGGACGTCGCCGTACGGGTCCGGGGTCGGCTGGACGATGCCGCCGCCGCTGGCCAGCTGCTCCGGCGGGACGACGGCGCCGTGCAGCGGAGCGCCCTTGATGTTGTGGTCGATGCGGTAGTACCAGTAGCCCGCGTAGGCGACCGTGCCGCCTATGACCAGCACCAGCATCCCGGACAGGACCATCAGCGTGCGCTTGACCCGGCGCAGCGTCTTGCCCGCCTGGGCCGTGGCGGCGGTGCCGTCCTGCGGCGTCGCCGAAGAGTGTTTCGGGACCCAGGCGGTGCTCGAAGTGTCGCCGTCTATACCGGACGCGTCGTCGCTCATCGTTCCGTACTCCGTCCGCTCAGTCCCCGTTCCCGCCCACTTCGATGACGTTCGACCCCCCGGCGGCGGTTCCACCTTGGAGGGAAACCGTGACGAGGAGCTGAGTGGCCCGAGTAGCGGTCACATAGTGGGTGCGGGGGCCCATCGGGGACTCCGAGGCGATCAGGTCCGGGTCGACCAGCACCACGGCGTCGAACTCCAGGCCCTTGGACTCCAGCGAGCCCAGGACCTGCACCCGGTCCGGCACATCGGTCACGACGAAGCTCCCCAGCCTGGTCATCGGAACGATCACTCCGACTGTGCCCTCCACCTCGCCGGCCAACCGGCGCGCGGCGGCCCCGGCGGCCGAGGCCAGGTCGGCCTCGTCGCTCACCACGAATTCCGGCGGCCGTCCGGTCGAACGGACGGCCCGGGGCAGCGCCGCGTCCGGCAGGAAGCGGCGCAGCAGCGTCGCGGCGTAGTCGGCGATCTCGACCGGGTTCCGGTAGTTCGTGGTCAGTTCGAACTGCCGGCGCTCGCGCGAGGTGCCCAGCGCCAGGTCCATCGAGCGCCGCGCCTCGTCCAGGTCCTCCCACGAGCTCTGCGCGGCGTCGGCCACCACGGTCCAGGTCGCGTGCCGGCCGCGCCGGGCCAGCATCCGCCACTGCATGGGCGAGAGGTCCTGGGCCTCGTCGACGACGATGTGCCCGAACTCCTCGGGGTCCGGCTCTTCCACATAGCCGCCGCGACGTGCCGCGCGGTCGCCGAACGTGGACAGTTCGCGGAAACCGCCGGACTCCGGATCCGAGCCGTCGTCGGTCTCCTCGCCGGTCAGCAGGTTCACGCCGTCCACGACGTAGGGGTTCGCCGCCGCGGCCGCGCGCGCCGTGCGCGGGCCCTCGCCGAGCAGCGAGTCCAGCTCGTCCAGCAGGGCCACGTCGGAGTAGGACAGGCCGGCCCCGGCCTCTCCCACCGTCCGCCACGATTCGGCCAACAGGGCAGCGTCGCCGGCGCTGAGCACCCCGCGCGAGACGTCGGCCAGGTAGGCCGGGTCCCCGAGCGAGCGCAGGACCTCCAGCGGGCTGCGCTGGGGCCACCAGGCGGACACGAAGTCCGCGAACGGCCGCTCGGAGCGCAGCTCGGACAGGAAGGTGCGCTTGTCGTCCTCGAGCAGGTCCGGGTACTCGTCGTAGGGCGAGGCGTCGCCCGCGGCGCGCTTGGCGTTCTGGTAGGCGTTCCACGCCGCGTCCTGCAGGGCCCGGATGACGTCGGCGCGCACCGCGTTCGGGCGCCGGTTGCCGCCGCGCAGCATCCGTTCGCGCAGCGCGACCAGCTGCGGCGCGTCCAGGGTGAAGAAGGTGCCCTGGTAGATCAGGCGCACGTCCTTCGGGGCGCCCCAGGGCGCGTCGTTCGCCGCCTTGCGCAGGATCCGCACCATACGCGGCGAGCCCTTCAGCTTGGCCCGCGCCGCGTCCTCGTGGCGGGTGGCCTCCGCGCCGTTCACCACGTCGCCCAGCGAGCGCAGCGCCGCGCCGCCCTCGCCGAGGGAGGGCAGCACCCGCTCGATGTAGTCGGTGAAGCGCCGGTTCGGCCCGACCACCAGCACCCCGCGCGAGCCGAAGCGGCGCCGGTGCTGGAACATCAGCCACGCCACCCGGTGCAGCGCCACCGCGGTCTTGCCGGTGCCCGGACCGCCGGTGACCACCACGCTCACGTCGGCGGGCGAGCGGATCACCACGTCCTGCTCGCGCTGGATGGTCGCGACGATGTCGCGCATGTGGCCGGTGCGGGTGCGGGCCAGCGCCGCGATGAAGGCGCCGTCGCCGACCACCGGCAGGCCCTCCGGGGCGGCGTCCGGGTCGAGCAGGTCGTCCTCGATGTCCAGGACCTTGTCGGCGCGGCAGTGCAGCACGCGGCGGCGCACGACGCCCCTCGGGTCCTCCGGGGCGGCCTGGTAGAAGGCGGCGGCGGCCGGCGCGCGCCAGTCCACGACCAGCGGCTCCAGCTCCTCGGTGCGCACCCCGAGCCGGCCGATGCGGTAGGTCTCCAGCTCCTGGCCGGGGACCTCGGGCTTGAGATCCAGGCGGCCGAACACCAGTTCGTTGTAGGCGTTCTCCAGGGACCGCTCCCAGATGGCCGCCTCCATCACCTGGACGTCCCGGTCGACCAGCGCCGAGTAGGTCCCGCCCTGCGCCACCTTGTAGCTCTCGCGCACCCGGTTCGCGGCCTGCTCGCGCATCCGGGCCAGCCGGGCGTACGCGGCGTCCACGGCCTCCTGCTCGACCGCGATCTCGCGGTCCTTCACGTGCGCCGAACCGTCCTGCTGAGGTGACACCCCGCGACCTCTCATCGTCTACTGAGCCAGCACAACCGCACGATCATCGCCGACCGCGCCCACCCGGGCAAACGCCGCCCCTCCCCGAAGTGTTTGCATTCCGTTTGGAACAGCCGTCACAGGGTCCTCATAAGCACCCCCCGGACTTATGTTCAGACCGTGTCGGGGACTCTCACTCAGGCGCCCAAGCGCAGTACATCGCATCGGGCAGCCGGCTACGGAACCAGTTTCAGCGATCATCTCACTCACATCCCGCACGCACCTCGCGGGACCACGCCGAACCTGCTGCGCGCGGCTGCCGCCGCCACCGGGGTTCTGGCACTCGTCGCCGCCTTCGTGCTGACCGGCTCGGCCTCGCAGGCCCGATCCCGGATCAGCACGGTGCGGACCACGGACGCCCCCAGCGTCCGGGCCACCGACGACTTCCTCTTCCGGCTCCAGGACATGGACGCACAACTGGTCAACGCGCTGCTCGTGAACGGGGACACGGAGGTCCACGTGCCGCGCGGGACCAGCGAGGCGCTGTACGACGCCGACCGCAAGCTGGCCGACGGGGACCTCGAGGCCGCGACGGTCGCGCTGGCCGGCGACCAGCCGGCGCTGAACCAGCTGCACTCGGTGTCCGACGACTTCGGCCAGTACCAGGCCCAGGCCACCCGGACCCTCGCCGACGACGAGCGCACCGGCGGCACCGTCGCCGGGGCCGCGCCGGCCGCGGTGTTCGCCGATTACCTGGCCGGGCACGCGCTCCTGTTCGGCGACGACGACAACGGCGGACTGATGAAGTCCGCCACCGACCTGGAGAAGTCCAGCCGGGACGCCATCGACTCCTCCGCGTCCTCGGTGAACGACGCGCTGGACACGGCCGAGGCCGAGTTCGTGATCTTCGGCCTGGTCCTGGCCGGCGGCCTGGTGTGCCTGCAGCTGTTCGTCTTCCGGCGCTTCAAGCGCGTGCTCAACCCGGCCCTGATCGCCGCGACCCTGGCCGCGCTGGCCCTCACCGTCGGCGGGTCGGTGGGGGCGGCGGTCGCCGGGAACGACTTCCAGACCGCCAAGTCCGCCGCGTTCGACTCGGTGCTGGCGCTGAGCGAGGCCGACGCGACGAGCGCGGGGATCAACTCCGATGAGAGCCGCTGGCTGCTGGCGCAGAACTATCCCGGGCAGCGCGGCGAGTACGAGGCCTCGTTCCTGCGGGGCGAGAACGCCATCGCCGGCCTGGCCGGCACGACCGACGTCGGCTCCTACGCCGAGCTTCTGAACAACGTCACCGACGGGCAGAACCTGGACAACCTGAACCGGACGCCGCTCACCCCGGCCAGCAGTTTCGGCCAGGAGTTCACCAACATCACCTTCCCCGGCGAGGACCAGCAGGCGATGGCCGCGTTCGCCGCCTACAACACCTACGTCCAGGACGACGCCCACCTGCGCACGATGCCGATGGGCACGCCCGCGCAGCTGAAGGCGGCGATCGACTTCGACACCAACGCCGACACCCCCGGGACGTCGGACCAGGCGTTCAACACCTACAGCAGGGCGCTCGGAGACGTGATCGCGAACAACGAGTCGCACTTCGAGTCCTCCATGCCGAAGGCGCAGAACGGGATCGGCGTCTGGACCTGGCTGCCGTACGTGCTCGTGCTGCTGATGATCGGGCTCACGCTGCTGGGCCTGCGGCCGCGGCTCACCGAATACCGCTGACCTTCTCTTCGAAGGCCTTCGGGCCGCCGACCCGCGAACGCGGGCGGCGGCCCGAAGTGCGTCCGGGTACCGACTCGGTGTGCTTGGTGCGGTCAGTGTGCCCGGTGTGCCCGCTGTGCCCGCTGTGCCCGGTGTGCTCGGTGTGCTCGGTGTCCTCAGTGGTGCACCGAGAACCAGACCAGCGACACGGCACCGGCGATCACGCAGTAGACGCCGAACGGCTTCAGGTCGCGGTTCTCGAAGTACCTGGTCAGGAAGCGCACCGAGATGTAGGCGGCGATCCCGGCCAGCACCGAGCCGGCGATCGCCGGGCCCAGGATGCTGTGGTTGGCGGGCTTGGCCAGCTCAGGGGCCTTGTACACGCCGGCGGCCAGGATCACCGGGGTGGCCAGCAGGAACGCGAAGCGGGCGGCGTCCTCGGTCTTCAGCCCGCGCGCGAGGCCGGCGACCATGGTGATGCCGGAGCGGCTGATGCCCGGCAGCAGGGCGAAGGCCTGCGCGCCGCCTATGCCGGCGGCGGACTTCCAGCCGAGCCGGGCCAGCCGGCGGTCGGCGGCGATCTCCGGGGGCTCGCCACCGCGCGGCGGGGCGTTGCCGTCGTCGGCGTGCCGGCCCTTGGAGGAGCTCTTGAGCATGTAGTCCGCGAGGAAGATCACAAAGCCGTTGATGAGCAGGAACACGGCCGCGGGCACCGGCTTGCCCAGGTGCGTGCGCAGCGCCTTGTCCGCCACGATGCCGACCAGGCCGACCGGGATCGTACCGATCACCAGCAGCCAGGCCAGCCGTTCGTCCGGGGTCTCCACGCTGCGGTGCCGGATCGAGGTGAACAGGGACCTGATGATGCGCACCCAGTCCCGCCAGAAGAAGGCCACCAGCGCCAAGGCGGTCGCGACGTGCGCCAGCACCAGGAACGCCAGGTACGGCGAGTCCTTGGCGGTCATGTCCAGGTCGGCCTTCCAGCTCCCGCCGATGAAGGCGGGCAGGAGTATCGAGTGGCCGAGGCTGGATATGGGGAACAGCTCGGTGACGCCTTGGACCAGCCCGATGGTGCAGGCTTCGATATACGTGAGGCCGGACAACTCGTACCCCTGTCGGAAAACGGATGCAGTCTGCCGGAGAATACGCGGGACGTCCGGCGGCGCGGGGAAACAGACGGTGAACGTAGGGCAAAGCAGCAGCACACTGGCTTGGTCCGGAGCGATCGGCGGACGCCCCCGGCGCCGCGGGGGTGCCGGGGACAGCCTACGACAGGTTGTAGCAGTTATGCGCCGAAGGGTCGTCCCCTACGAGGTGCGCCCGGCATACCAGCTGTCCAGATCGGCCGGCTGCACCCGCAGCGCGGCGGCCAGCCGTTCCCGGGACACCGGTTCGGGGCCGGAGACGGCCATGTTCAGCACCGCCTGCAGCATCGCGTTCACCACGCTGCGGGCCTTCACCAGCGACTCCAGGGCACTCTCGTAAGAACCCTGGTCCACGGCCCGGGTCGCCATCGGCAGACCGACGTTGACCAGGCCGTTGACCCGGCCGCGCAGATCGGCGTCGAGCTCGCCGGGCAGCAGCGCGCGGCCGTCGGCGTGCAGTTCGGCCAGGGCCTGGCCCGACTTGTCCCGGACCATCGCGCGCACGCTCAGGTACGCGCCGTAGCGCAGCGCCGGGGCGTGCGCCTCACCCCGCGGCGCGGTCACGTGCTCGGCGAAGTCCCGCAGGCGCGGGAGCATCGCCAGCACGTAGTCCTTCAGCGCGTCCATCCCGTTCAGCGGAGCGGGATCGACAGCGTCGACCGCGGCGGTGGCCCACTGGGTCACGCCGGCCGCGGCCTCGGCCGGATCGGGGTGCGCGGTGAGAACGTCGTACTCGACCCGCTCCGGGCGGAACTGTCGCGCCATGCCCCGAAGTCTGGTCGACCAAGGCGAATCTCAGGTGAACATCCAGCGAAGTACGGACACCTTCGCGGGCAGCAATCGACGCGTGACCTGGCGTTTGTCAGTGTGCGAACACAGGTGCGAGGTCCTGCGAGCCGGCATCGCCGTCGGCGCCGGAGGAGCCGTCCTGGCCCTTGGCCCGCACGTTCTTCGGCAGGAAGAACATCAGCAGGAAGACAAGGAACTGTCCCCCGGCGACGAACCACAGCGTGGTCTCGTACCCGTTGATCATGGTCTGCTGCCCCGCCTTCACCCCCTGCGCGGCCAGGATCTGACCGACCGCAGCCGGCTGGTTCGGATCCGGGTGCGCCGGGTTCGGGCAGGACGCCGGAAGGCTGCTCGGGTCCTTCTCCTTGGCCCGGTCCACCGCGCACTGCTTGAAGGACGCGAAGATCTGGTCCGCCTGCTGCGCGGGCACCCCGGCGGCCACCAGCTGGTGGGTGACGGCGGGCTTCTGGTCGTCCACCGCCTTGGTGGCGTTCGTCCCCATCATGTTGAAGAAGACCAGCGCGGTCAGCGCGATGCCGAAGGCCTGGCCGAGCTGCTGGCTGGTGTTCAGCAGGCCGGAGGCCGAGCCGGCGTCGCGGGTCGGCACGTCGGTGAGGATCAGGTCGAAGATCGGGGCCACCACCAGGCCCATGCCCACTCCGGTGATCAGCAGCGGCAGCGCCATCTGGACCGAGGTGAAGGACAAGTCCAGATGCTTGGCCATCTCGATGTACAGCACCAGGCCGCCGCCCATCAGCAGCACGCCGAACTGCACCACCTTGCGCCCGAACCTCGGCACCAGGAACTGCACCGACATGCCGGCCGCGGCCGAGACGCCGATCGAGAACGGGATGCCGGTCAGGCCGGCGTGCAGCGGCGTCCAGCCCAGGCCCAGCTGCATGTACAGCGACCAGACCAGGAAGAAGACGCCGAGCGTCACGGCGAAGGTGAGGTTCGTCAGGATGCCGGAGGCGAAGGAGCGGAAGCGGAACAGGCTCAGCTCCACCAGCGGCGAGTCGCCGCGCAGGCCCTTGCGGCGCTCGTAGAGCACGAAGCCGGCCAGCACCGGCACCGCGGCGGCCATCATCAGCCAGCCCCACAGCGGCCAGCCCAGGTCCCGGCCCTGCATCAGCGGGAAGACGAGCATGAACAGGCCGAGCACGGACAGGCCGACGCCGGGCAGGTCGAGCTTGGTGGCGTGCGGCGCCTTGGACTCGGTGATGACCCGGAAGGCGACGATCAGACCGAAGATCCCGACCGGCAGGTTCACCAGGAAGATCGGGCGCCAGTGCAGGCCGAGCAGGTTCCACTGCACCAGCAGGCCGCCGACGATGGGTCCTGCGACCGCGGCCGATCCGACGATGCCGCCGAACATGCCCATCACCTTGCCGCGCTCCTCGGCCGGGAAGGTGACGTGGATGATCGCCATCACCTGCGGCACCATCAGCGCCGCCATGCCGCCCTGGAAGACCCGGGCGCCGATGAGCATGCCGGGCGTCGTCGCCAGACCGCACAGCGCGGAGGCGATCGTGAAGCCGGTCATGCCGATGAGGAACAGCCGCTTGCGGCCGAAGATGTCGCCGAGCCGGCCGCCGGTGATGAGCACGACGGCGAAGGCCAGCGCGTAGCCGGCGGTGATCCACTGGATCGCCGAGTACCCGGCCTTCATCTGGCTCTGGATCGACGGGATCGCGACGTTGACGATCGTGACGTCCAGCAGGTCCATGAACGCCGCGGACAAGATGACGGCCAGCGCGAGCCAGCGCTTGGGATCGGGGGTCGTCATGTCCCCGGATATATCGTTCTCAGCCATGCCTCTTCGGCCCCCTCAGGCTTCAGACTCAATTCTCAAATTAAGTCTCAGGCTAGAGGGGGCCGCCGACAGTATGCCGAGGTAGAAGGCGTCTGATAGCTCACAACGCGTTGTGACACGGATACGTTGTGATCCGTGCCACAAGAGGGCGTCAGCTCTCGACGACGTGCTGCGCGAACCGGTCCCGCGCCTCGGACCACGCCTGCTGGTCCCACTGCCCGCTGCCCAGGGCCTCGGCGGCTTCGTAGCCCATCGTCAGCGCGTGGTGGGTGTTGTCCGGGGTGAACAGGCCCAGCCGCCCGAAGGTCGTGACGTGCGGCAGCGACTCGACCCAGCCCTCCAGGTCGGCCAGCGCCTCCCGGTAGCCCTTGTGGTAGATCGGGTAGACCTGGCGCATCCGCTTGACCTGCACCCATTCCAGGTTCAGGTGCGGCAGCCCCAGGCGGCGCACCGTCTCCCGGACCAGGTTCGCCAGCTGGTCCTCGTCCGCGGCCCACAGGTCGTCCCCTATGTCGCAGGGGATCTCGAAGCACAGCACGGTCCGCTCGGTCGGGTCGTCCGGCGAGAAGCGGTGGTTCGCGGGCTCGGAGATGCGGGTGACCGGGGTGTCGCCGTCCGGGATGTAGTGCACGTCGCTGTTGGTCCAGCGCCCGCCGGCGTGGACCGCGTAGACCAGCAGGATCGCGCGGAAGCGCAGCTTGCCGCTGGCCTCCACGGCCTCGTACGGCGCGCCCGGCGAGGTCAGCCGGGCCAGCAGCGGCACCGGGATGGTCGAGAAGACGTGGCCGGCCCGGATGTCCGAACCGCCCTCGGCCCAGTGCTGCTCCCCCGACCAGCCGCCGCGTTCGGCGGCCGAGCCGTGGAACTCCGAGCGGGCCAGGGTCACGCTCACGCCGTCGGCGTCCACCGCCAAATGCTCGGCCGCGGCGCCGAGGCGGATGCGCACGCCGGCCTCCATCGCCGCGTCGGCGAGGGCTTCGCAGAGCTGGCCGAAACCGCGGCGCGGGTACAGGTAGGCCAGCGACTCGCTGGCGATCGAGTTGCGCACGCTGCGCACCAGGGCGCCCCACATCGTCTGCGAGCCCGCCTTGCGCCGGGCCTGGTCGATGTCGATGTCCTCGCCGGAGACGCCCCAGAGCTTGGCCGCGTAGGGCTCGTAGACCTGCTTGTACATCGTCGGCCCGAACCCGGCGCGCATCAGCTCCGCGTAGGACTCCGCGGCCGCGATCTGCTTCTTGCCGCGCCAGGTGGCGGCCACGGCGTCGAAGGCGGCGCGGGCCATCGGCACCGTGGGCATCGACTTGGCCAGTTCGCGCGGTTTGAACGGATAGGCGACCCACCGGTCGCCCACCAGCAGCCGGCCGTTGCGGTACCGGGTCTGCAGGTCCGATCCCATCAGAGCCCTGAGATCGGCCAGGATGTTCTCCGGCAGGTCCGGGTTCAGCCGGTGGCTGCCCAGGTCCACGCGGAAGCCCGCGACGTCGAACGACGCCGCCATCCCGCCCACGGTCTCGGCCCGCTCCAACACGTCCACGGACAGGCCGCGGCGCGCCGCGTACCAGGCCGCGGCCAGGCCCGCGGGCCCCGCGCCGAGCACGACGAGATCGGCCCTACCGGTCATCGTTGGTATCCATCAGAACGCCCACAGTAGTAGTCCCACCCCATTCCCGGAACGCGCCGCGCGATGCGCGTCTCGGGTCTCACCCGATAGGGGAGATCATGCCGTATCTGAGGCTTGCGTATCACATCTCGTCGATGCGCGGCAGGAGCACCTCGGTCGCGATGAGCTTCACGGCGACCGCCGCCGGGATCGCGACCAGCGCACCGACGATGCCGAACAGAGCCGCTCCGGCCAGCACCGCGAGGATGGTGACCATCGGGTGGACGTCGACCGTACGGCGGTTGACCCTAGGGGCGATCAGGTAGTCCTCGGCCAGGCGGGCCACCACGTAGTAGGCCAGCGTGATGATCGCCACCTTCACCGAGATGGTCAGCGCCACCAGCGTCACCACCGCGCCGCCGATCGAGGAGCCGACCACCGGCACCAGGCCGAACAGCGCGACCACCACGCCGAGCGCGGCCGGATAAGGGATCGACCACGCCATCGCCCAGATCCAGGTGAAGAAGCCGGCGATGGAGGCGATGATCATCTGCCCGATCACGTACTTGCCGACCTGCGCCAGGATCCGGTCGGAGAGCTCGGAGACGCGCGGGCGCCGGCGGACCGGCACCAGGTGGTAGGCGAAGTTCTTTATGCCCGGCATGTTCGCCACGAAGTAGAAGGTCAGCGCGATCCCGGCCAGAGTCCCGGTGAGCAGCGAGAAGACGGCCTTGCCGGCGCCCAGGATGCCGTTGAGGTCCAACGTCCCGGCCTTGTTGGCGTTGATCCAGGACTTGGCCTTCTCGATGATCTGGTACTTGTTCTCCAGCTTGCCGAGGTAGGTCGACTTGTTGCGCAGGTCGTCCAGGTAGGCCGGGATCGCGTTGATCAGGGAGTTGACCTCCCGGTCCACCGGCGGGAAGACCAGCGCCACGAACCCGGCGAGCACGGCCAGCACGGCCAGCGCGACGACCGCCACGGCCAGGCCGCGCCGCAGCCCGCGGTTCACCAGCCCGGTGACCATCGGGTCCAGCGCGGTGGCGAAGAACACCGCCAGCAGCAGGATCGACAGCAGGCTGCCCAGGCCCGAGACCAGGTGGACCAGGGCGTAGGCGGTGATGGCGCCGGCAGCGAGCCAGAACGCGAAGGCGAACCAGCCGCCCGCGGGCATCGCGGACAGCGACGGCGGATCGCCGGCGCCGGCCCGGGCGCTCTGGCCCCGCGGCGCGGAGCCGTTCGCGGCCGGGGGCACGCTGGAGGGCTTCGGGGCGCGCGTCGAAGTCGCCTGTTCACCGGCCATGCCCACGACCTTAGGGGACGTGGGTGGTCTACGGGTAACTCGTCGGTGACGGGTTCAGTGCGGGGCGCCGGTCAGAGATAAAGACCGGTTTCGCCCTCGCCCTCGCCGAGGCGCTCGGCTGCCACGGCGTGCACGTCGCGCTCCCGGAGCAGCACATAATCCGTGCCGCGCACCTCGACCTCGCCGCGGTCGGCCGGATCGTAGAGCACCCGGTCGCCGACCTGGATCGTGCGCACGTTCGCGCCGATCGCCACGACCTCCGCCCAGGCCAGACGGCTGCCCACCCGCGCCGTCGCGGGGATGAGGATGCCCCCGGACGAGCGCCGGTCCCCCGCCTCCGGGTCCTCGCGCACCAGCACGCGGTCGTGCAGCATCCGGATCGGCAGCTTCTCTCCTGAACTCACGCTTGCGACGTTATCGCACCAGCCCGCGGCCGTCAGCGCGGGTGACCGAGGGCCCCCTCGTCTAGCCTGGGACCCGTGAAACTCAACCCCGGAGACACCGCCCCCGCCTTCACCCTGACCGACGACCACGGCGCGTCCGTGAGCCTGGCCGACTACGCCGGCCGCAAGGTCATCCTGTACGTCTACCCGGCCGCCATGACCCCGGGGTGCACGAAGCAGGCCTGCGACTTCCGCGACAACATCGCCTCCTTCCAGAAGGAGGGCTACGCCATCCTCGGCCTGTCCCCCGACAAGCCGGAGAAGCTGGCGAAGTTCCGCGAGCGCGACGCCCTGACCTTCCCCCTCCTGTCCGACCCGGACAAGACGGTCCTGGAGGAGTACGGCGCCTACGGCGAGAAGAAGCTGTACGGCAAGACCGTGGTCGGCGTGATCCGGTCGACGTTCGTGCTGGACGTGGACGCCAAGGGCGCCGCGAAGGTGGACGTCGCGCAGTACGCCGTGAAGGCGACGGGGCATGTCGCGAAGTTGCGGCGGGACCTGGGGTTGGACGGGTAGACACGGGCTGCTCATCATTTCATGTGATATCGCATGCTTGACTCCCTGCGAAGGCTTCGCAAGGGCTCTAAGTTCGCCCGCATGAGCAGCGCATACACGTTCGAGGAGCTCGCCGCAGCTGCGGCGGGCTCGAAAACGCCTCACAGCTGTACACACGCGAGATGCTCGAAGAGGCGGCCGCGCAGTCGACGTCCATCGCCGAAGCGGTCCGGCGGCTCGGCGCCAAAGAAGTCGGTGGAACTCAAGCCCACGTCGGGCGCCGGTTGCGGTCATTCGAGATCGACATCTCGCACTTCGAGTCGATGCGGCGGAAGCCTCGGCAACGGCTCAAGGAAGTGCCGTGGGCCGAGTTCGCGGATGCCGTCTCCCAGGCGCGCAGCGTTGCGCAGGTCGCCAGGATTCTCGGGGTCGCGGACACAACCGATTTCCGCCGTCAGTACCGCACGCGGGTTGTCGAACTCGGGCTGGATGTCTCACATTTCTTGGGACAAGCCCATGCTCGCGGTACCAGGAGCACACGACGAACCGATCCGGCCGACATTCTGATCGCCGACCCGACGGCCCGCGGCCGGACCAAGACCCGACTGCTCCGTCCCGCGATGATCGAGGTCGGCATCCTCCACCACTGCGCGCTCTGCGAGACCGGTCCTGAGTGGCGTGGTCGTCAGCTCACGCTGGAGATCGACCACATCAACGGCGACATGACTGACAATCGGCCGAAAACCTGCGGTTCCTCTGCCCGAACTGCCACGCGACCACGCCGGGCTTCTGCCGCAAAAAGAAGCGCGAGACCCGGTCCTTGGACGGTCCCGACAGGTCGCGATAGCCTGCGGTGGGGCCGTAGCCCAATCGGCAGGAGGCAATGACTTTAGGTGTCATTCAGTGCGAGTTCGAATCTCGTCGGCCCCACTCCAAAATCTTGGTCACGTCGGCCGCGCGCGGGCGTCCGACCGCTAGGCTCCGTCAACGACTGGAGATCACGACGAAGCCTGGGGGACGCCCGACCGTGAGCACACCGACGAACGATCCCAATCCGTTCGGCACCCCGGCCCCGCCTGGACAGGCGCCGCTGCCGGGGCAGTTCGGGGCGGCGGGTGCGCAGGGTCCCGGGTATCCGGCGACGCCCGAGCAGAGTATGCCGACGCAGACCGCGCCGGTGTACGGCGGGCAGCCGGATTCGCAGTACGCGCCGTATGTGCCGCCGGGCGGAGCGCCCGGGCCGGGGCCGCAGTTCGGGCCGGGTGGCATGCAGCCGTCGGGGCCGGTGCCGGGCGGGATGCCCGGGCCGATGCCGGGGCCCGGGTCCATGCCGCCGCCCTACGGCTACGGCTATCCCCCGCCGAAGCCGACGGTGACCAGTGCCGTCGCGATCGTCGCGCTGTGCCTGTTCTGGGTGCCGGTGGCCGGGTTGGTGCTGAGCATCATCGGGATGGTGAAGACCGCCAAGGGGAAGGCGCGGGGGCGCGGGCTGGCCATCGCGGCTCTGGTGTTGTCCATTCTGGTGACCCTCGGCGCGGTGCTCGTGGGGGCCGCGATCGCTTCGAAGCCGTCGGCGCTGGATCCGGGGTGTACGCGCGGGAAGACGGCGGTGCTGGAGCAGTCCAAGCAGATCGACGCCGATTCGGCGAAGGGCGACACGACCGCCGTGCAGAACGACCTCGGGACGCTCGTCGACGATCTGGCGAAGGCCGCGTCCGAGTCCAAGCGCAGTGATGTGCGCGCGACGGTGCAAGCCGTGCACGACGACTACGCCGCCATCGCCGGCGGCCAGGGCAACCAGGGCAAGCTCGCCTCCGATCTGCAGCAGATGGACCACCTCTGCACCATCGGCAAGTAGCGGCAGGTAGCGGCAGGCAAAGGGCCAGGTGCCAGCACACCGCGCGCCGAACCCCGGCAACACACGACGGCCACCGCCGACCGGAGTTCCCGGTCGGCGGTGGCCGCCGCCGTTCTCGGTCAGCCCTTCAGCAGCGGCACCAGGGCCCGGAACGCGCGGCCGCGGTGGCTGATCGCGTCCTTCTCCTGCGGGCTGAGCTCGGAGGTGGTCCGGGTCTCGCCCTCGGGGACGAAGATCGGGTCGTAGCCGAAGCCGCCGTCGCCGCGGGGGGCGCGGATCAGGCGGCCGGTGACGACGCCCTCGACCACATGCTCGGTATGGTCGGGCTGGACCAAGGCCGCCGCGCAGGTGAAGTTGGCGCCCAGGGCCTCGTCGGGGACGTCGGCGACCTGGTCCAGGACCAGCTGCAGGTTCGACACGTCGCGGCCGGGGCCGGCCGGCAGGTCGCCGAAGCGGCCCGACCAGCGCGCGGACAGGATGCCCGGCATGCCGTTCAGCGCCTCCACGCACAGGCCCGAGTCGTCGGCGACGGCGGGCAGGCCGGTCGCGGCGGCCACCGCGCGCGCCTTGATCAGGGCGTTCTCGGCGAAGGTCAGGCCGGTCTCGGGGATCTCCGGCAGGGCCGCGTACAACTCGGGGCCGGCGAGTTCGACGTCGGTCAGGCCGGCGGCGAGCAGGATCCGCTGGAGTTCGGTGATCTTCTTGGCGTTGCGGGTGGCGAGCACGATCTGGCGCATGGGCGCCAGTCTATTTGGCAGCCGGCCATCGGCGTGGCCTGCGGGCCTGCGGGCCGACGGGCCGACGGGCCGTTCTACTGGTTGCCGGCCGAGCAGATGTTGCCCATCACCTGGAAGTCGGACTTCACCGGTCCGTTGTTCGGAGTCTGGCCCTGCTGCGCCTGCGTGAAGATCGTCTGCATATCGGTGGCCAGCTTGTTCATCGCGTCGGCCGCGCCGGGCTTCTTGGTCTGCTGGGCGCCGATGTGGATCTTCTGGACCGAGGCGGGGATCGTCGCGACGGCCTGCAGCACGCTCTTCTGCTGCGCGGTCACGTAGTCGCCGAAGCCGGCCAGGGCGGTCTTGCAGCCCTGGTCGGTCCAGGTGCTGTTGAGTTCCTTCAGCGACGAGGCCAGGACCGAGGGGTCCTGGGAGCTCGGTGCGGCCGGGGAGGAGCCGGTGGCGGCCGACGGTGCCGAGGAGCCGGTGTCGGCGGAGGAGGGGGCGCTGGTGCCGCCGGTGCCGCCCGTGGAGGAACCGTTCGCCGAGCCCGACGCGCTCGTGGAGTTCCCCGTACCGGGGACCGTCCCGCCCGCCGTGCCCGCCCCGATCGTGCCCTGCGATGCGCACGCCGCCAGCGACAGCGCGGTCAGGGCCAGCAGTCCCGGTATCACGCTCGTGCGCAGCCGCACGGTCATGAGCCCACCCCCAGTGGAAAGCATTCGGAGCCCCGGCTTTCGCCGGGGCTCCGAACAATATAGGAGGTGGTTGCCTGCGGTCAGCTCAGCAGTGCCTTGACCTGGTGCGAGGCCAGTTCGCGGCAGCCGGCGGCGGCCAGGTCGAGCAGGGCGTCCAGCTCGGCGCGGTCGAAGGGGGCGCCCTCGGCGGTGCCCTGGACCTCGACGAACTTGCCGTCGGCGGTGCACACGACGTTCATGTCGGTCTCGGCGCGGACGTCCTCTTCGTAACACAGGTCGAGCATCGGGACGCCGTCGATGATGCCGACGCTGACCGCCGAGACCGAACCGGTCAGCGGCTCCTTGGAGGCCTTGATCATCTTCTTGTCGCGCATCCACGTGACCGCGTCCTGCAGCGCCACGAACCCGCCGGTGATGGCCGCGGTCCGGGTGCCGCCGTCGGCCTGCAGGACGTCGCAGTCCACGACGATGGTGTTCTCGCCCAGGGCCTTGGTGTCCACCACGGCCCGCAGCGCGCGCCCGATCAGCCGGGAGATCTCCTGGGTGCGGCCGCCGACCTTGCCCTTGACCGACTCGCGGTCGCCGCGGGTGTTGGTGGCCCGGGGCAGCATCGCGTACTCGGCGGTGATCCAGCCCTTGCCGGTGCCGCGCAGCCAGCGCGGGACGCCTTCGGTGACGCTGGCGGTGCACAGCACCTTGGTCTGGCCGAACTCCACGAGGACGCTGCCCTCGGGGTGGATCGACCACTTGCGGGTCAGGGTGACCGGACGGAGCTGGCCTGTTTTGCGGCCGTCGACGCGTGCTGCTGACATGTGAAGACCCTAGCCCACCCCCGGGGCCGGCGCGGCCGACGGTGCGGCGCGCGCGGGACCGTCGCCGGGCTCCGCCCCGGCCGCGCCGGGGGTGGAGGCGGGGGTGAAGGCGGGGGTTTGGTGTGCGGGGCGTGCGCGGCGGGGTGCCCGACGGGTGTGCCCAGCGGGTGTGCCCGGCGCGATCAGTCGAGCGGCACGTGGGCCAGCAGCCGCAGCGTCGGCAGGTCGGTGGCCTTGCGCAGCCGGGAGGCCAGGTCCCGGTGGAAGAACTCCTCGACCAGGTGCGGCACCGTCAGCACGATGATCTCGTCGACCACGTACTTGGCCGCGATCTCCTTCAGCCCTTCCACCGGCGGGCCGGCCAGCAGCTCGCCGGCGGCCTGCCTGCCGGCCTTCTGGAAGGCCTCCACGGTCGCGGTCATGATCGTGCGGGCCTCCACGACGGCCTCGTTCAGCGGCTCGTCGTGGGAGTCCTCCTCGGCCCCCTTGAAGTTGCCCAGCGCCAGGTCGTCGAAGGTGGCCAGGACCTTGCCGTTCTCCTTGCCGACAGGCACCACGACGACGTAGTTCTCGGCCTCCATGCCCTCCTCGACGTTGTCGTCGTGCAGACCGACGACGTACTCCAGGTCGTGCTGGTTGATCGTCTTCTCGACGACGAGCATGGTGGTCGGCACAGTCGGGTCCTCTCAGGTGCTGCTGCCCGGGGGCGGCGCCGGGCGCCGCTCCCCTCATCTCCCCATCATGGTCTCAGATCTGGAACACCGCGCCCGGCGTGGCCAGGTTCACCTGGCCGTCGAAGGCGGCCCTGGCCGCGGCCAGGTTGAGCTCGGCGTCCGTCCACGGCGGGATGTGGGTCAGCACCAGGCGGTTGACACCGCCGGCGGTCGCGCTCTCGCCGGCCTCGCGGCCGTTGAGGTGCAGGCCCAGCAGTCCGTCGTCGCGCGGCTCCTGGAACGAGGCCTCGGCCAGCAGCAGGTCGGCGCCCTTGGCCAGGTGGTCCAGCGCCGGGCAGGGGCCGGTGTCGCCGGAGTAGACCAGGGTGCTCCCGCCGGCCTCCAGGCGGATCGCGTAGGCCTCGACGGGGTGGTCGACGCGGGTCACGCGCACGGTGAACGGACCGGTCTCGAAGGTGTTGCCGGTCGCACCCTCCGGGGCCCCCTCCAGCACGTTGCGGAAGTCGAAGACCGACTCGCACTCGACATCGTCGGTGTCGTAGGCCTTGGCGATGCGCTCGCGGGTGCCGGCCGGGCCCCACACCGGCAGCAGCGGCAGCGGCTCGCCGCCGGGCCGGTATTTGCGCGCGACGTAGTACCCGCACATGTCGACGCAGTGATCGGCGTGCAGGTGCGACAGGATCACGGCCTGCAGGTCGTAGATGTCGCCGTACCGCTGAAGTTCGCCGAGCGCGCCGTTGCCGAAGTCGAGCAGGACCCGGTGGCCGTCGTGCTCGACCAGGTAGCTCGAACACGGGTTGCCGGGGCCTCCGAAGGAGCCGGAGGAACCGATCACGGTGAGCTTCATGGGGTCTCCGCAACTGTGGCGTATCGGGGTTCGGTGGCGGCGGCATCTTGTGATGCGGCGGGGAGCTGTCCCTGGTGCACGTGGCCGATCTCGGGGCCGAGGAAGCGCTGCCCGATCTGGAGGAACTGGTCCGGGTCGCCGGTGGTGGTGAAGCTGTGCGTGGGCTCGGGGAGGTCGGCCGGGCGCATCAGCGCGTTCTCGGCCAGGACGCGGTAGACGTCCTTGGCGGTCTCCTCGGCGCTGTTGATCAGGATCACGTCGTCCCCCATCACGTAGGAGATGACGCCGGTGAGCAGGGGGTAGTGCGTGCAGCCCAGGATCAGCGTGTCGACGCCGGCCTGCACGACCGGGTCCAGGTACTCGTGCGCGACCTTCAGCAGCTCCTCGCCGGCGGTCTCCCCGGCCTCGACGAACTCCACGAAGCGCGGGCACTCCTGGGTGGTGAGCTGGATCTGCGGCGCCGCGGCGAAGGCGTCGACATAGGCCATCGAGCGCCGGGTGGAACGGGTGCTGATCACGCCGACGTGCTGGTTCCGGGTGGCGGCCACGGCCAGCCGCACGGCCGGCCGGATGACCTCCACCACCGGGATCTCATAGCGCTCGCGGGCATCGCGCAGCACCGCGCCGGAGGCCGAGTTGCACGCGATGACCAGCATCTTCACCCCGGACTCGACGAGCTTGTCCATGCACTCCAGGGCGTACGCGCGCACCTGCGCGATCGGCCGCGGGCCGTAGGGCTGGCGCGCGGTGTCGCCGAAGTAGCTGACGGCCTCGTGGGGCAGCTGATCCAGCAGGGCCCGGACGACGGTCAACCCGCCGAAGCCGGAGTCGAAGATGCCGATGGGCGCGTCCCGGGAGGCCGGGTCGATGAACGGAGGCAGTGGTGCGGCCATGAGGGAAAAGAGTACGGCTCCCCGCGCAGAGCGTCCGCGATCGGGCGGGTCGATGTGGCCACTGTCTCAGCGGTGGTTTTGCTCACGGGGCGCTTGACGTGCGGCGGGGTGGTTGCGGGGTCAGGCGGTCGGGGCCTGGGGGGCCGGGGCCGGGGCGGCCGGGGACGGCACCGGCGGGGCCAGGGCCGGGGCGGTCGGAGACGGCGCCGTCGCGGCCGGGGCCTGGGCGGTCGGCCCAGCCCAGGCGAGCAGGGCGTCACAGACGTCGATCAGCCGGCGCCGCAGCGGGGCCCCGCGGCGGGCGAACTCGGCCTGCATGCCGGCGTACTCGGCGCGGCCGGCGGGGGTCTCGATGGCGATCGGCGGGTAGCCAAGCTCGGCGAGGTCATAAGGGCTGGCACGCATGTCCATCTCGCGGATCTCGGCGGCCAGCGCGAAGCAGTCGGCGATCAGCTCGGAGGGCACGAACGGGTCCAGCTTGTAGGCCCACTTGTAGAGGTCCATGCCGGCGTGCAGGCAGCCCGGCTGCTCGTTGGCGACCTGCTCGTCGCGAGTCGGGCGCAGGGTGTTCAGCGGAACCGCGTCGGGAGTGAAGAAGCGGTAGGCGTCGAAGTGCGAGCAGCGGATGTGCTGGGTCTCGACGACCTCGTCGGTACCAGCCGGCCCCAGCCGCAGCCGCCGCGCGGAGTGCCGCACCTGCTCGGGCTCGAGGCGGTAGACCATGGCCCACTCGTGCAGCCCGAAGCACGCCAGCCGAGGCTCGCGCCCGGCGGTGGCGGCGAGCAGCGCGCGGACGAACTCGGCGGTGCGGCGCCGGCCATCGGTGAACTCGGCGGGATCCAGGGCCACGCCTTCAGGAGTCTCGCAATAGCCGCGCCAGGCCAGCCGCTCGCGAGCCGCCGCCCCGGCCAGCACGACGCCGGCGCCGGGATGCCACCGCAGCAGGCGCGCGGGGCGGTGCGAGTAGTAGGTGAACAGGAAGTCCATCACCGGGTGCGCCTCGTTGTCAGCGCGGCGGCGCAGGTGGGGATCGGTCCAGGCGGCGACGCGGGTGCGGTGCGCGGTTTCGCGGGCCTGCCAGACGGATTCGGGCAGGACGACAGCCGTAGTCGCGACTTCTTGCTCGGCCTGGTCCACGCTCACACCTCGACGGTATCCGGTGACCGCCGCCGGGCCGAATCGCTGTTCGCCCGGCGGCAGCGGCGTGCTTACGCGCCCGAGCTCGAGGTGCCCGACGGCGCCGAGGACGAGGCGCTGCTCGAGGCCGACGAGCCGCTGGACGAGCTGCTCGACGTGCCGCTCGACGAGGTCGAGGAGGAGCTCGCCGGACCGGTCGGCGTCGGGGCGCCCGGCGTGGAGGGAACGCTCGGCGTCGTCGGGGCGCCCGGCGTGCTCGGGCTGCTCGGCGTGCTCGGAGTGCTCGGGGTGCTGGGCGTGCTGGGCGCCGAGGACCCCTGCGAGCTCGCCGGGCTCGTCGGCGTCGAGCTCCCGGAGTCCTGCGAGCCGCTCTGCGCCGCTTCGGCCTGCTTCACCATCGCGACGAAATCCGCGCTCTGCGTGTCGGGGATCGGTGCCACGTCGACCGAGGTGCCCCAGGCGCTGTAGTCGATCTCGCCGGTCATGCTGCCGTTCGGCGTGGTCTCGGTGAAGGTCATCGCGACCGGCAGGCCGGCGGCGTTCAGCCAGACGTCGTAGCCCAGCTTGGTGACCAGGCCCTGGGCCAGCGCGTCGTTGACGGTGGCGGCGTCGTCGGCGGTCAGGCCGTTGCGGCCGGCGATGTTGGGGTCGGTGACGTCGTCGTTGGTGAGGGTGCCGGCGTAGTGCATGGTCTGGACGCCGCCGTGCTGCTCGGAGCCGACCGTGTGCAGGTCCTTGCTGGCCGCCAGCATGGTCAGGCCCTTGCTCGGGGAGGTGTTCTCCACCACATCGGCGCCGATGCCGAAGGAGGCGGTGTTCGGGTCCTGGGCCATGGCCTGCAGGTCCAGCTTCAGCCACTGCTTGCCGTTCATCTGGGCGGCCATCTGCGGGTCGCCGCCCATCTGCATGTACATCACGTCGTCCGCGTAGCGGATCGGGACGGCCGGGCCGGAGGCCTGCGAGCCCGGGTTGGAGGGGTCGGCCGAGCTCGTGCTCAGCGTGCCCTGCAGCGACGGGTGCTCGTCGAAGCTCGCCACCACGTCGTCGGTCTCCGAGGCGGTCGCGGTGGTCAGCACCGTGTGCACCTTGGCGCTGGGGTGCGAGGAGACGGCGCGGTCCGCGGCCTGGATCGCCTGCCCGGCGGTGAGCGAGGACAGCTGCGTGAAGGACTGCGGCGTGCCGTCGGACCCCTTCAGGGAGCAGCCGGTGAGCGAGGACGCGGCCACGGCCGCCAGCACGGCGCCGGACCATATCTGCTTGCGGGGCATGTGTTTCCCAACCCTTGATCGTGAAAGCCGAAGAGCGGAGGAATCCTAGCGTCGCCGCACTTCAGGCCGATGATCGGGGGCCGGTGAAGATCGTCTCCTCAGGTGACGGGCACCACATACGAGTCGGCGGCGGGCGGCACGGACACCGTCAGCGGCACGCCCCACTTGACCGCGGTCAGGTCGATGACGGTGTCGCCGTCGGCCGTGGAGTCGACCTCGATGGACTCGATGAGCCGGCCGTCCGCGCCGTACCAGCAGTCGATGCCGACCTTGGTGGCCTTCACCGCCTGCAGCTGCTGCCGGCGGTAGTCCAGGTAGTCCTGCGTCAGCCCGGACCCCGCGGGCGGGGTCGCCGGCAACGTGGCCAGGGTGAGCGTCCCGGCGATGTGCAGCGCCCGCTCGCCGTCCCTGGTCTCGACGCCGACCCGGTGCAGGTCGGAGAACGCCAGCGTGAAGGCCGACGCCTGGCGCGGATCCCAGTGCCGGTAGGTCGAGCTCAGCGTCGCGAACAACGCCGACGCCGGGGCGCCGGGGGCCGCCGACAGCGGATGCGTGAGATCGATCTTCACCCACGTCTTGCCCTGCCGATAGGTCGCCGGGAGTCCGGGATCGTTCAGGTAGACCGCGTTCCCTTCAACGCGGATCTCACCATGGACCGTCGTGTTGGTGGCGGCCGTCGTCGTCGCGGAGGTCTGGTCCTCCTCGAGGGCGTCGGTCCGCTGGACCCCGTCCATCGTGATGGTGAACGCCTTCTCGGTGATCGTCGCGTGGTTGTGCACCGTGTGCTGCGCCCCGCCGGCGCTCTGGCCTTCCAGGACCGCCTGAGCGGCGCTCTCCGTGTTCAGATCGACGGTCGTGCCCGCGGCGCCACCCTTGGACGCACAAGCGGCGGCGGCCATGACCGTGGTCACCGCCGCCGCCGTCGCGACACACCGAACCCAGGACTTCGCGCCCATCGCACCCACCCCCCGTAAGTCAGGACTGCGACATCCTAACCACGGGCAACGGGCACTACCGGCACTACGCCCAGATCTCATTAAGCCCAGATCTTATTAAGCCCAGAGCTCATTAAGCCCAGAGCTGCCCCTCGATCCGGTCCTCGGCCTCGTCGAGGGTCCCCTCGTAAGCGCCGGTGGACAGGTACTTCCAGCCGCCGTCGGCGACGATGAACGCGATCTCCGCGCCCTGGCCCGCCTCGACCGCCTTGCGCGCGATGCCGAGCGCCGCGTGCAGCGCGCAGCCGGTGGAGATGCCGGCGAAGACGCCCTCGGCGGCCAGCAGCTCGCGGGTGCGGCGCAGCGCGTCGTGCGCGCCGACGGAGAAGCGGGTGGTCAGGACCGACTCGTCGTACAGCTCCGGGACGAAGCCCTCGTCGAGGTTGCGCAGGCCGTAGATCAGCTCGTCGTAGCGCGGCTCGGCGGCGACGATCTGCACGTCCGGCTTCTGCTCGCGCAGGTAGCGGCCGACGCCCATCAGGGTGCCGGTGGTGCCCAGGCCCGCGACGAAGTGGGTGATGGTGGGCAGGTCGGCCAGCAGCTCCGGGCCGGTGCCGTGGTAGTGCGCCAGGGCGTTGGCCGGGTTGCCGTACTGGTAGGGCATGACCCAGTCGGGGTGCTCGGCGGCCAGCTCCTTGGCCACCCGGACCGCCTCGTTGGAGCCGCCGGCGGCGTTCGAGGAGATGATCTCGGCGCCGTACATGCGCAGGATCTGCCTCCGCTCCTCGGAGGTGTTCTCCGGCATCACACAGATCAGGTGATAGCCCTTGAGCTTGGCCACCATCGCCAGGCCGATACCGGTGTTGCCGGAGGTGGGCTCCAGGATGGTGTCGCCGGGCTTGAGCCTGCCCTCCTTCTCGGCGGACTCGATCAGCCCCAGCGCGACGCGGTCCTTGACCGAGCCGGTGGGGTTGCGGTCCTCGAGCTTGGCCCACAGCCGCACCTCGGGCGAGGGCGAGAGGTTGGGCAGGCCCACCAGCGGGGTGTGGCCCACGGAGTCCAGGAGCGAGTCGTAGCGCATGGTCGGCGCCCTCGGGGCTTTCCGGGGTCCCGCCTCAGCCGCCGGCGACGGCGGGCAGCACGGTGACCGCGTCCCCGTCGGTCAGCGGGGTCGACAGGCCGCCGAGGAAGCGCACGTCCTCGTCGTTCTTGTAGACGTTCACGAACCGGCGCAGCTCGCCGGAGTCCAGCAGCCGGTCGCCGAGCCCGGGGTGCCGGGCGTCCAGGTCGGTGATCAGGGCGGCCAGGGTGGTCCCCTCGGCCTCGACGCGCTTGGCGCCGTCGGTGTAGGTGCGCAGGATGGTCGGGATCGACACGCTGACGGACATGGCCGGTCATCTCCTCGTGGGAAAAGGGCGGAACAGGCGAGCAGGGCGTATGGGAGGCCCCGCGGGAAGGCACGCGGCTGCCGGGGCCGCGGCTCGATCGCGGGGGACGGTGCGGGTCGCGGGTTCAGGCGCCCCGGCGACACAGCGCGCTGGCCAGCCGGCCGAAGTCGACATGGCGGCGCGCGACGAGCAGCACCGTCGGGTCCATGCCGGGAGAACGCATACCCCCATGATATTCATCCCGGCCGGCGAGCGGAGCCCGGTTCCCGAGCGGTGAGACCGGGGCCGCCCGGCACGCGCCGAGGGCCCGCCGGCGCCTGGAGGAGGCGTGGGCGGGCCCTCGGCGGTCACAGCGGCTGCCGGGTGGCGCGTGTCACTTCCCCGGCTCGCGGTCGGCGCGGTAGCGCTCGATCGCGGCGTTGGTCGAGGAGTCGTGGCCCAGGTCCCCGTCCGACGACAGCTCGGGGACGATCTTCTTGGCCAGCACCTTGCCCAGCTCCACGCCCCACTGGTCGAAGGAGTCGATGTCCCAGATCGCGCCCTGCACGAACACCTTGTGCTCGTACAGCGCGACCAGCTGGCCCAGGATCGAGGGGGTCAGGCGGCGGGCGGTGATCGTGGTGGTCGGGTGGTTGCCGCGGAAGGTGCGGTGCGGGACCTGCGCGGCCGCCACGCCCTCGGCCTCGACCTGCTCGCGGGTCTTGCCGAAGGCCAGGGCCTCGGTCTGGGCGAAGAAGTTCGCCATCAGCGCGTCGTGCTGCCCGAACGGGTCCGTGCCCTCGATCGGCCGGTCGAAGCCGATGAAGTCGGCCGGGATCAGCGCGGTGCCCTGGTGGATCAGCTGGTAGTAGGCGTGCTGGCCGTTGGTGCCCGGGGTGCCCCAGACGATCGGGCCGGTCTCCCACTCCACCGGCTCGCCGTCGCGGCGCGTCGACTTGCCGTTGGACTCCATGTCCAGCTGCTGCAGGTAGGCGGTGAACTTGGAGAGGTAGTGCGAGTACGGCAGGACGGCCAGGGTCTGAGCGTCCCAGAAGTCGCGGTACCACAGGCCGATCAGGCCGATCAGCAGCGGCAGGTTCTTCTCGGCCGGCGAGGTGCGGAAGTGCTCGTCGATGGTGTGGAAGCCCTGGAGCATCTCCTCGAAGCGCTCCGGGCCGATCGCGATCATCAGCGACAGGCCGATCGCCGAGTCGTAGGAGTAGCGCCCGCCGACCCAGTCCCAGAACCCGAACATGTTGTCGGTGTCGATGCCGAAGGCGGAGACCGCCTCGGCATTGGTGGAGACGGCCACGAAGTGCTTGGCGATAGCCCCTGCGGCGGGGCCGCCATCAGACATCGCGTCGCCGCCCAGGCCTGCGAGCAGCCACTTCTTGGCGGAGGTGGCGTTGGTGACGGTCTCGACCGTGGTGAAGGTCTTGGAGGAGACGACGAACAGCGTCTCGGCCGGGTCCAGGTCGTGCGTGGCCTCGTACAGGTCGGCGCCGTCCACGTTGGAGACGAAGCGGAACTGCATGTCGCGCATGCTGTACGGCTTGAGCGCCTCGTAGGCCATCGCCGGGCCCAGGTCCGAGCCGCCGATGCCGATGTTGACGACGGTCTTGATGCGCTTGCCGGTGGCGCCGGTCCACTCCCCGCTGCGGACCCGGGAGGAGAAGGCGGCCATCCGGTGGAGGACCTCGTGCACCTCCGGCACCACGTCCTCGCCGTCGACCTCGATGCGCTCGGTCTCCGGGGCGCGCAGGGCGACGTGCAGCACCGCGCGGTCCTCGGTGAGGTTGATCTTCTCGCCGGCGAACATCTTGTCGCGCAGCTCGAACACCCCGCGCTCGCGCGCCAGGTCCAGCAGCAGCCGCAGGGTCTCGTCCGTGACCAGCTGCTTGGAGTAGTCCACCGACAGGTCGCCGGCCTGTGCGAAGTAGCGCTCGGCGCGGCCCGGGTCGGTCTTGAACAGCTCGCGCAGGTTCACCCGGTCGAACTCCGCGTGGTGCGTCTCCAGCGCCTTCCACTGCGGCAGATCGGTGAGCTTCTCGGTCATCGGCGTCCTCCTAGCGGGCATTCTTCATACTGCTGACGACCCTATCGCCGTGTCCGGTTCGGGGCCCGGCCAGAGCGGTGAACAGCGGGGGATACAGAGATGATTCCGGTATGGCGATGATCGAAGGAAACCGCGACGAGCGACTGGCCGAGGCGGTGGCGCTGCGCGCCAGCGGCGAGCGCGAGAAGGCCCGGCAACAGTTGCTCGCCTTGAGTGCCGACTCCCCCGCCGACGCCGAAGTGGCGTATCAGACCGCGTGGGCCCACGACGTCCTCGGCCTGGAGGCCGAGGCGGTGCCGTTCTACGAACTCGCACTCGCCGACAACGGCGCAGGCTTGTCAGAGAAGGACCGGCGCGGCGCGTTCCTCGGCTACGGCAGCACCCTGCGGGGCCTGGGCCGGTATTCGAAGGCGGTCGAGGTGTTCCGGCGCGGGGCCGCGGAGTTCCCGGACGACAATGCTCTGCGGACCTTCTCGGCGATGGCGCTGTACAACGTCGGCGAGCACCACGCGGCGATGCGGACGCTGCTGGAGGTGATCGCCGGGACGAGTTCCGACGCAGGGATCCAGGGCTACCGCGCCGCCATCGAGCACTACGCGAAGGACCTCGACGCGGTCGAATAGCAAGATCGCGCAGGTCGCCGCACACCCTGTGCCGAAACTGTGCGCGCCACGTCACGGTCTCGGTGCGTGGACGCGCGATGCCTATGCTGAAGCGGTGACCAGCATTCTCGTTGTGGAGGACGAACCGACTCTCGCCGAGGCGATCGCGGCCCGGCTGCGGGCCGAGGGCTTCGCCACCCACCTGGCCGGGGACGGTCCGGCCGCGGTGCGCACCGCCCAGGAGCAGCTGCCGGACCTGATCGTCCTGGACGTGATGCTGCCCGGCTTCGACGGCCTGGAGGTGTGCCGCCGCATCCAGGCCGAGCGGGCCGTCCCGGTGCTGATGGTCACCGCGCGTGACGACGAGAGCGATCTGATCGAGGGGCTGCGCACCGGCGCCGACGACTATCTGACCAAGCCGTTCTCGATGCGCGAGCTGATCGCGCGGGTGCACGCCCTGCTCCGGCGCGTGGAGCGCGCCGCGGAGATCGGTTCCAACGGCGGCGCCCCGGCCGAGAGCAACGTCGTGCCGATCGGGACCGGCTTCGGGCCGGGCACCACCGCCGTGCGCAAGCCCCAGCCGCTGCGTTTCATGGCCATCGGCACCAGCGCCGGCACCCGGCTGCTGGAGATCGACCCGGCCCAGCGGCGGGTGCGGGTCGGGGCCGGGCGCTCGCAGGACGAGGCGCACCTGACGCCCACCGAGTTCGACCTGCTGGCCTGCCTGGCCGGGCAGCCGCGCACCGTCCTGACCCGGGAGAAGCTGCTGGCCGAGGTGTGGGACTGGCTGGACGCCTCCGGCACCCGCACCGTCGACAGCCACGTCAAGGCCGTGCGCCGCAAGATCGGCGCGGACTGGATCCGCACCGTGCACGGCGTCGGCTACGCGCTGGAGGCCGAGCCGATCCTGGGCGACGCGCTGGAGGCGGCCGGCCGATGAGCTCGCGCGTCTCGCTGAACGTGACCACCCTGAACGCCGCCTCGCGCAGGGTCGGCGGCACCGCCGTCGCCCGCGCCCGCGAGGTGCGCCCGCTGGACCGCTTCCACAGCATCAAGGTCAAGCTCGGCGTGCTGGTCGTGGCCTCGGTGTCGGTGGTCGGGGTGTTCACCGCCCTGGGGGTCACGGCCGGCATCCAGGCCCGGTACGTGGTCAGCGTCGCGGTGATCCTCTCGCTCGGCGTCACGCAGTTCCTGGCGCACGGCATGACCAGTCCGCTGCGCTCCATGGCCGACGCCGTCGAGCGCATCGCCCGCGGCGACTACAGCCGCCGCGTCGCCGCCTCCAACTCCCGCGACGAGGTCGGGCAGCTGGCGGCCGCGTTCAACCTGATGGCCGCCGACCTGGAGGCGGTGGACCGGCAGCGCAAGGAGCTGATCGCGAACGTCTCGCACGAGCTGCGCACGCCGATCTCGGCGCTGCGCGCGGTGCTGGAGAACGTCGTGGACGGCGTCACCGAGCCCGATCCGCCGACCATGCGGCTGGCCCTGGAGCAGGCCGAGCGGCTGGGCCGGCTGGTCAGCACCCTGCTGGACCTGTCCCGGATCGACGCCGGCGCGGTCGAGCTGGACCGCGAGGACGTGGCGCTGGAGGAGTTCCTGGGCACCGTGGCCCGCGAGGCCACGGTCTCGATGCTGACCCGGGACGGCGCCGACCAGCGCCCCTACACCGTGGTCGACGTGGTCCCGCCGGCGCTCACCGTGCGCGCCGACCGCGAGCGGCTGCACCAGGTCGCGGCGAACCTGCTGGACAACGCCGTCCGCCACTCCCCGCCCGGGGGCAAGGTGACGCTGCGAGCCCGGCGGCTGGAGGAGGGCGGCGTCCGGATCGAGGTCTGCGACCAGGGCCCGGGCATCCCGCCCGGCGAGCGGGTCCGGGTGTTCGACCGCTTCGACCGCGGCTCGCGGCAGGCCGCGGACGGCGGCACCGGGCTGGGGCTGGCCATCGCGCGCTGGGTGGTGGATCTGCACGGCGGCCGGATCTCGGTGGCCGAGCCCGCGGTGCCGGTGCTCGCCGACGACGCCGACAAAGCCGCCGAAGCCGCCGAGCCCGTCGCGGCCGCGGCCGACCAACCCGGCCATCCCGGCCATTCCGGCCATCCCGTGGCCGTCAGCGCGTCACCCGGCTGTGTCATCCGCGTCGATCTGCCGTAACCGGCCCCACAAGTCACACGTACTGATGTACGACCCAGGTGTGAATCTGGTCACTCCTGACCAGGCGCCTGCCACCTGGCCCTAGTCAGATAGAGGGATTTTCCGCGTCGGCCGGTGTGATCAGTGCCTCGAACCCGGGGCGCGACTGCAATAAGGCCGCACATCGGCGTAGCCTGGATGACCGCTATACGTCTACGACCGAGCCCCGGTCGTAGCCGCCGTGCACTCCTATACGCACCCACGCGGAAGAGGGCGGAAACCGCCGTGTCGCCACAGCCGTCGCAGCAGGCAACCACCGATCAGACTGCCGGTACGCCGGGCTCCACGCCGGGGCACACCCTGGCCGAGTTCGGCCCGAACGAGTGGCTGGTGGACGAGATCTACCAGCAGTTCCTGCGCGACCCCGAGAGCGTGGACCGCGCGTGGTGGGACTTCTTCAACGACTACCAGCCCACGGACAGCTCTGCCGCCGCGCAGGCTCTTGCCCCCGTTGCGAAGGTTGATAACCCCGAAGTGACTGTGACCTCCGACACATCGGCCGCCTCTCAGACCGCTCCCGCCCCCGCCGCCGCTGCCCCGGCCGCCACGGCGACCGTGCCGGCCCCGGCTCCGGCCCCCGCCGCGCAGCCCGCGGCTCCGGCCCCGGCCCCGGCCGCCCCCGCCCCCGCCCCCGCCCCCGCCCCGGTCCAGGTCCCGCGCGACGCGGCGACCACCGCCGCCCCGGCCCCGGCCGGCGGCGCCGCGGGCACCACCACGGCGGTCCTGAAGGGCCCGGCGGCCCGCGTGGTCACCAACATGGAGTCCTCCCTGGAGGTCCCGACCGCGACCAGCGTGCGCGCCGTCCCGGCCAAGCTGCTGATCGACAACCGGATCGTCATCAACAACCACCTGAAGCGGGCCCGCGGCGGCAAGGTCTCCTTCACCCACATCATCGGCTACGCCCTGGCGCAGGCGCTCAAGGCCATGCCGGAGATGAACCGCTCGTTCACCACGGAGAACAACAAGCCGGCGGTCGTGACCCCGGCGCACGTCAACGTGGGCCTGGCCATCGACCAGGTGAAGCCGGACGGCACCCGGCAGCTGCTGGTCCCCTCCATCAAGGGCGCCGAGCTCATGGACTTCCGCGAGTTCTGGCAGGCCTACGAGGACGTGGTCCGCCGCGCCCGCAACAACAAGCTGACCCCGGACGACTTCGCCGGCACCACGATCTCGCTGACCAACCCGGGCACCATCGGCACCGTGCACTCCGTGCCGCGCCTGATGAAGGGCCAGGGCACCATCCTGGGCGTGGGCGCCATGGAGTACCCGGCGGAGTACTCCGGCACCAGCGAGGAGACCCTGTCCCGGCTGGCGGTCAGCAAGGTCATGACCCTGACCTCGACCTACGACCACCGGATCATCCAGGGCGCGCAGTCCGGCGACTTCCTGCGGATCATCCACCAGCTGCTGCTGGGCGAGGACGGGTTCTACGACAAGATCTTCGAGTCGCTGCGCATCCCCTACGAGCCGGTCCGCTGGATCCAGGACATCTCGGCCTCGCACGAGGACGACATCAACAAGACCGCGCGCGTGCAGGAGCTCATCGAGTCCTACCGCACCCGCGGCCACCTGATGGCCGACACCGACCCGCTGGAGTACAAGCAGCGCCGGCACCCGGACCTGGACGTGGTCAGCCACGGCCTGACCCTGTGGGACCTGGAGCGCGAGTTCGCCACCGGCGGCTTCGGCGGCAAGAAGCTGATGAAGCTGCGCGACGTGCTGGGCGTGCTGCGCGACTCCTACTGCCGCACCATCGGCATCGAGTACATGCACATCCAGTCCCCGGACGAGCGCAAGTGGATCCAGAACCGGGTGGAGCACGGCTACGCCAAGCCCGACCGCACCGAGCAGCTGCGCATCCTGGAGCGCCTGAACGCCGCCGAGGCCTTCGAGACCTTCCTGCAGGTCAAGTTCATGGGCCAGAAGCGCTTCTCGCTGGAGGGCGGGGAGTCGGCGATCCCGCTGCTCGGCGAGATCCTGGCCGACGCCGCCCGGTCCGGCCTGGACGAGGTCGCGATCGGCATGGCGCACCGCGGCCGGCTCAACGTGCTGACGAACATCGTCGGCAAGGAGTACGCCGAGGTCTTCCGCGAGTTCGAGGGCAACCTGGACCCCAAGTCCATGCACGGCTCCGGCGACGTGAAGTACCACCTGGGCGCCTCGGGCAGCTTCACCGCGCTGGACGGCTCGGAGATCGCCGTCACCCTGGCCGCGAACCCCTCTCACCTGGAGACCGTGGACCCGGTCCTGGAGGGCATCGTCCGCGCCAAGCAGGACATCATCGACAAGGCCTCGGCCGGCTTCACCGTGCTGCCGCTGCTGATCCACGGCGACGCCGCGTTCGCCGGCCAGGGCGTGGTGGCCGAGACCCTGAACCTGTCGCAGCTGCGCGGCTACCGCACCGGCGGCACCGTGCACCTGGTGATCAACAACCAGGTCGGCTTCACCACCTCGCCGACCTCCTCGCGCTCCTCGATCTACGCCACCGACGTGGCCCGGATGATCGAGGCGCCGATCTTCCACGTGAACGGCGACGACCCCGAGGCCTGCGTCCGGGTGGCCAAGCTGGCCTTCGACTACCGCCAGGCGTTCAACAAGGACGTCGTCATCGACATGATCTGCTACCGCCGCCGCGGCCACAACGAGGGCGACGACCCGTCGATGACGCAGCCGCTGATGTACAACCTCATCGAGGCCAAGCGCAGCGTCCGCAAGCTGTACACCGAGGGCCTGATCGGCCGCGGCGACATCACCCTGGAAGAGGCCGAGGAGGCCCTGCGCAACTACCAGGGCCAGCTGGAGCGGGTGTTCGCCGAGACCAAGGAGGTCTCCAAGGCCCCGGTGTCGGCGACCTTCGCCGTGGACGTGCAGCCCTACCCGGCGCAGGTGGAGACCGCGATCACCGACCAGACCGTCAAGGTCATCGCCGACTCGCAGGTCTCGCTGCCCGACGGCTTCACCCCGCACCCGAAGGTGCTGCAGCCGCTGCAGAAGCGGGCGCAGATGATCACCGACGACAAGATCGACTGGGGCATGGGCGAGACCCTGGCCTTCGGCTCGCTGCTGATGGAGGGCGTGCCGGTCCGGATGGCCGGCCAGGACTCCCGGCGCGGCACCTTCGTGCAGCGCCAGCACGTGCTGGTGGACCGGGAGAACGCCACCGAGTACACCCCGCTGTCGAACCTGAGCTCCGAGCAGGCCAAGTACACCGTCTACGACTCGCTGCTCAGCGAGTACGCGGCCCTGGGCTTCGAGTACGGCTACTCCGTGGCCCGCGCGAACGCCCTGGTGCTGTGGGAGGCGCAGTTCGGCGACTTCGTCAACGGCGCGCAGTCGGTCATCGACGAGTACATCTCCAGCGGCGAGCAGAAGTGGGGCCAGCGCTCCGGCGTGGTGCTGCTGCTGCCGCACGGCTACGAGGGCCAGGGCCCGGACCACTCCTCGGCCCGCCCCGAGCGCTTCCTGCAGATGTGCGCGCAGAACAACATGACCGTGGCGATGCCCTCGAACCCGGCGTCGTACTTCCACCTGCTGCGCTGGCAGGCGCACAATCCGGCGCACAAGCCGCTGGTGGTCTTCACGCCCAAGTCGATGCTGCGCCTGAAGGACGCCGTCTCGCCGGTCGCGGACTTCACCTCCGGCCGCTTCGAGCCGGTGCTGCCGGACGTCACGGTCGACCCGGCCGGCGTGCGCCGGGTGCTGCTGGTCTCCGGCAAGCTCTACTGGGAGCTGGCGGCCAAGCGCGCCAAGGCGGGCATCACCGACACCGCGATCGTGCGGGTGGAGCGGCTGCACCCGCTGCCGGCCGCCGAGATCGCCGCGGTGCTGGCCGCCTACGGCCCGGACGTGGACCTGCGCTGGGTCCAGGAGGAGCCGGCCAACCAGGGCGTGTGGCCGTTCGTGGCGATGAACCTGCCGGCGGCCCTGGGCCGCGGCCTGACGGTGGTCTCGCGGGCCGCCGCCTCGTCCCCGGCGGTGGGCTCGGGCAAGCGGCACGCCGTTGAGCAGGGTCAGCTGGTCGAGGACGCCTTCACCGGCTGACGGAAAACCGACACGGGGTGGGATCCGCGCTGCGGCGCGGGTCCCACCCCTTTGTATAGAAACGCATAGAAACTCAGAGCTCTTTCATAGGGAACGGAAGAACGATGTACTTCACGGACCGGGGCATCGAGGAGCTGGACAAGCGCCGCGGAGACGAGGAGGTGTCGCTTTCCTGGCTGGCCGAGCAGCTGCGCACCTTCACCGATCTGAACCCGGAGTTCGAGACGGCGGTGGACCGGCTGGCCACCTGGCTGGCGCGGCTGGACGACGAGGACTGAGGCCCCCCAGAAATCTCTGCGACGCGTAGCGTCTCCGTAACGGGCGGCGGTGGGAGACGGGTGGGCACTTGCCCTCGCGACGAACGCGATATATCGTCTTCTCCAGAGACGCGATACATCGTGAAAGGGCCCAGGTGATGACGAGACACGAGCTGAGCGGGCCGGACAGGCTCGCCTTCGAGGGGATCCACCGGCTGAAAGTCGTCACCACCTCGGGCCGGGTGGACGTGGTCGGCGCCGGCGAGGACGGCGCGGCCGTGGTGGACGTGACCCGGGTCAAGGGCGAGGAGCCCCTGGTGGTCGCGGCCGAGGACGGCGAGCTGACGGTGCGGCACGGCGAGTTCCGGCCGAACGTGCTCGGCTGGCTGATGCACGGCCGCAAGATCGAGGCCGACATCTCCATCCAGGTGCCGCCGGACTGCCTGGTGGACGTCACCGTGGTGTCCGGGCCCCTGGTGGTGTCCAACCTGCACGAGCGGACCCGGGTCCAGGGCGTGTCCGGCGAGATCACCCTGGCCCAGCTGCACGGGCCCACCGACGTCAAGACGGTCTCCGGCGCGATCACCGCCGAGAGCGTCACCGACGACCTGAGCGCGCACACCGTCTCCGGGCCGATCACCGTGATCGCCCTGGGGACGCAGAACACGATCAAGGCCGGCACCACGTCGGGTGCGATCACGGTGGACCTCGAGGACGGCAGCGACGCCCCGCGCCTGGAGCTGAACGTGGTCTCCGGCCAGGTCATCGTGCGCGCCCCGGAGAACGCGAACCTGGAGGTGGACATGTCCACGATGAGCGGCCGCACCGTCACCACCTTCGACGGGCTGGACTCCCAGGCGCTGTTCGGGAACAAGCAGATCCCCTTCACCAAGCCGCGGCAGTTGTCCGGACGTCTGGGCACCGGACAGGGCAGGCTGAAGGCGCGGGCGGTGTCCGGTGACATGACGCTGCTGAGAAGGGCCGTCGACCCCGCCCTGTTGGGCGCGGACGCCGACGGCGAAGATGGAGAGGATCGTTAGATGGCACCCGTCTTCGGACACGGACGGCTGCGGCTGTACCTGTTGAAGCTGCTCGCCGAGAGCCCCAAGCACGGGTACGAGATCATCCAGCAGCTCAAGGAGCGGTTCCAGGGCCTGTACGCGCCCAGCGCCGGCACGGTGTACCCGCGCCTGTCGCGCCTGGAGAGCGAGGGCCTGATCCGGCACGAGACCGACGAGCGCGGCCGCAAGGTGTACCACATCACCGACGCCGGCCGGACCGAGCTCGCCGCGCGCGCCGACGACATGGACGCGCTGGAGACCGAGATCCGCGAGTCGGTCAGCAGCCTGGCCGAGGAGATCCGCGACGAGGTCAAGGAATCCGCCCGGCACATCCAGGAGGAGCTGCGCGCCGCCGCCGCCGAGGCCCGCACCGAAGCTCGCAACGAGTCCCGCAGCGAGTCCAAGAAGGGCCGCGGCCCGCTCCCGCACCCGCCCGCGGACCGCTCGCAGTGGGGCAAGGACGAGTGGCGCGAGTGGAAGCGCGCGCAGAACGACTGGAAGGAACAGTGGAAGGACCAGTGGGCCGCGCAGTGGCGCGAGCACTGGCAGGACGAGGCCTCGCGCTGGCAGCGCTTCGCGCAGGACAGCGTGGACGACTGGACCGGCCGCCGCACCCGCGACCGGGCCGACCGCGAGCAGCTGGACGAGCTGCGCGCGACGTTCATGCGCTTCCGCGACGAGGTGCGGACCATGGCGCGCGAGCACCAGGCCGACATCCCGGTGACCCAGGACCAGCTCAACGCGGCGCGCGAGGTGCTGGAGCGGGCGGCCCGGGAGCTGCGGGACATCTTCCGGGGCTGACACCCGCCGGACACGAGCAGGCCGGGCCCGGTTCGGGCGCCAGGCCGAACCGGGCCCACAGGTTCTCCAGGACGGCCCGGAAAGCAGGAGGGGGTGGCGGCGCGCGCCGCGGGACTTCGGTCCCGCGGCGCGCGCCGTCGCCGTTTGTCCGGCCGTCGGGCCCATGCGGCATCATGACTCCTGGGAGGGAGCCATCGTGGTCGCAGGACTCATCGACGCCGTGCACTTCGCGGGCCGGGACGAGGCGTCGGCGCTGTTGCGCGGCCTCGGCGACGAGGAACTCGCCGCGGGGATCGCGGATGCTTCGCTGCCCTTGTCCGTGGCGGTGAGCGACGCGGTGCTCGGCCGGCGTGCCTCGGCACCGGCGGTGGCGCTCGCCCGGCGCGCGGTGAACGACGAGACGGCGGCCGATCCGGACGCGGTGCTGCGCGCGCTGATCCGGCTGGCGGACCCGGCGGTGGACGAGGCGCTGGTGCGGACCGTGGGCAAGCGGCCCCGGGCCTGGATCCTGGCGGCGCTGGTGCGGGACCGGCGCGACGCGGATGGCAACGCGGTGATCGCCCCGGGCGTCAAGAGGTTCCTGCGGAACCAGGTGGCGCGGGCCGAGCGGCGGCACGCGGGACGGCACACGCCGATGCCGGCGCGGGTCGAGACCGATCTGACGGTCGCCGCGTGCTCCGCGGACGATCCGGGCCTGGCGGCGACCGCGCTGCCACTGGCCGCTCGGCTGGGGCAGATGGCGGCCGTGGCGCGCGGGCTGCGGACGCTGCGCGACCACGGGCTTCTCAGCTCGCTGTGGGAGGACGGCCTGCGCGAGATCATCACCGCGGCGATGGCCTCGGGGTCGTCGTACTACGTCCCGGGGTGGGAGGCGGTCCTCGCGTTCGGGGACACCGGCGACGACGCGGAGCTGGCGAAGGCCTCGCGGCGGCTGCGCATCGCCCTGCTGCCGCGGATCGACGAGGCCGAGTCCTGGACCGCCCCGAACATCGGCTCGCAGCTCTACGCGGTGCCGTGGGACGAGGTGCTGGCGTACGCGGACGTGGTCGGCGAGGGCGACGAGGACACCCAGGCCGGACAGGGCACGGCCCGCGGCCTGGACGAGGCGGCGGCGCGCGAGGACGTGCCGGCGGACGTGCGGCCCACGTTCGAGGAGCGATACCCGCGCGCGGTGTTCTGGACGGCGCGGCCGGACACCGGGACGCTGCGGCGGGCGAGCGAGGCCGCACGGAGCCTGAACCCGGCGACGCGGCACTTCGCGACGCGCGAACTACTGCGGCGCGGCCTCCTGCACGGTTCGCTGAGCGCACCGGAGGTGGTGGCGCACGCGGAGCCGGCGGCGGACGTGCTGGCCCTGGCGCTGCCCACGCCGCCGGGGCTGACGGAGTACTACACGGCGAAGGGCAAGAACAGCTTCGCCCCGCACTTCGTCCGCATCCCGCCAGAGGCCGAGGAGCGGTACCAGGCCGACCTGCGCGCTGCGATAGCCGAGACGATCGGGCCGGATCCGGCGCGCTGGCTCAAGGTGCTGACCCGGGTGGCGGCCTGGGAGGGGAGCCTGGGCGGACCGGGCGGACTGCTGGAGGCGGTCGACGCCGGAGCCCCGCTGCCGGAACGGCGCGGGACGCGGTGGCCGCGCGGGGTGGATGCGGCGGCGGTGGTGTTGGAGGTCGCGCCGGCGGAGGTGATCGCGAAGGTGGTCGCGGCGGCGCTGGCGGTGGCCGAGGAGCAGTCGCCGGCTGGCGCGGTCGAGGGCCAGTTGCCAGCCGGCGCGGCGGAGGAGCAGTCGCCGGCTGGCGCGGCGGAAGCATCCGACCCTGAGACTCGTGCGCTGATCGGCGTCCTCACCCGCGTCCTGGACCGCGGCCCCGAGCCGCGCTGGCTGCTCGACCTGGCGCTCGGCCCGCATGGGACGTCGGCCATGCGGCTGGCGGCGGCGCGCAATCCGGCGGCGACGGTCGGGACGTTGTGGCGGCTGGCCGATCGGGAGCCCGCGGAGCCCGGCGTCTTGGCCGCGGTGTATCTGCATCCGTTGGCGTCGTTGGAGTTGCGGATCGCGGCGGTGGTGCGGTCCGAGGCCGTGGGCGGGGTGTATCCGGGCTTGGTGCGCCGGCTGGTGACGCGCTATGCGGAGCCGGCGCTGTTGCAGCCGGTGCTGGAATCGCGTGACCCTGAGCTGCTGCACACCGTCCTGCGGCGGAGCAACCGCTCGTTGCAGACCGACCGGCGCATCGTCGCCTACGCGCGCCTGGCCGAGGCCGCCGGGCCGGAGCCGGTGTGGGCGCTGGAGTTGGAGCGTGCCGGGAGCCTGGAGCGCATGCACGAGGCCGTCCGCGCCTCCATGAACGCGCATAGCGACGAGCCTCTGCGCGCCATGGCGGAGGGCATAGCGCGGCCGGAGCCGGAGCGCGTCAGCGCGGAGTGGGACGCGGGCTTCCAACCGTCCCGGCCCGACACCGCCGAGCGCGTCCGCAGGCATCTGGACGGCCGCCCCGAGCGCTGGGCGCGGCTCGCCGAGCCCGGGGTCACGCTGTACGGGCTGCTCGCGGAGTTCGAGGGAAGCGAAGCGCCGCAGGTACCGCAGCCTCGGCAGGGCTTTGACGCGGCCGTGCCGCCGGCTCGTGCGCCACGGGAGGCATGGGAGGCATGGGAGGCACAGGCGGCACGGCAGGCACGGCCCCGCCTGAGCCAGACCCCGACTCTGCTGCCGCCACTCCCCCGCAGCGAGCCCCCGAAGCCTTCCACCGCGTGAACGCCCCGGCCCGGGTCCTGAACCTGCTGCACGCGGCGCGTCCCGAGGACGTCGCCCCGGTCCTGTCCCTGCTGTCCGACGCCGAACTGGCCGCGGGCTTGGCCTGCGAACACTGCGATCCCGAGCTGAGCACCGTCCCGCCGGACCGTGACGCCCTCCGCCACGCCCTGCTCAGCCCGCGCCGGGAGACCGAGCCTGTCCTGGACAAGCCCGGCGCCACCCAGGACGCAGTGCGCCTCGCGGCTCGCGCGCCCTATGAGGTTCTGCTGCACGGCGGCATCACCCCCTATGGCCGCCCGCGGGCCGAGCTGAACCGGCGGCTGTCCGCCGCGCTCGCGACGGCGCTCGGATCCGACCCGTGGCGCTGGTACGGCGTCCTGAGACTGGTCGATACCTGGCCGCGGTCCCTCACCGACCTGCTCGACCAGGCTGCGGGCTGGGCCTCGGAGTCCGAGATGCCCGCAGGCGTCATGCGATTCCGCTTGCCGGGTCAGTTGTTCCTGCCGGGTGTGCTGCTCGCCCTCGCGCCGCCGGATGTCGTCACGGACGTTCTCATCCACACCGAGCCCCGGTCCGAGGGGATGCTCCAAGGGCTCCTCAAGCACGCTCCCTATCACCCCGCTTATCTGGAGTACGCCTTCGGGCCCGAGGGATCCGACTTCGCCCGCCGCTCGCTGTGCTCGAACGGCGACAAGCCCGTGGCGGTCGCCCACGAGCTGCTGGACCGCGACCTGGGCCCGGAGATCACGCAGGACATCGCCATCGCGCACGACGACCTCGCCCTGCGGCTGCGCGTCTACCGCAGCCTCGACGCGTCCGCCGACCCGTGGAAGACCAGCAGACTCGGCCAGTCGACGCCCGAGCAGGTCCACGCGGTGCTGGCGGAGGCCGAGACGGCCGAGGAGCTGTACTGGCTGCTCACCGTCCTGGGGCGCAAGGCGACGTCTGCGCCGTTCCGGATGATCGCCTACCGCCGCCTCGCGGAACTGGCCGGACCGGAGCCGGTGTGGAGCCTGGAGCTGGCCGCCGCCGGCGGCCTGGAGCTGCTGGTGCACCCGGCGGTCCGGGAGTCCATGGCCGGCGGCGGCGTCGCGCCGCTGATCGCCGCCGCCGAAGCCGTCAACCCGCCGGGCCCGCCTCCGACGCCGCCTCAGGACTCGCTGACCGAGTGGCCGGTGGAGGACGCGGTGCGCGGCCGGCTCGACGGCCGGCTGGATCGGTGGCGGGCGCTGCTCGGATCATCGGATGAGGAAGCCGCGGCGGTTCTCGGACTCGCGCAATGGGCAACGGGGCAATCGGTTCGACCGGCGGGCCGCGAGAGAGAAGACTTGAGCCAGAGCACGAAAACCACGCCGCCGACCGCCGAGAACACCGCCGCCGAGTACACCGCCGAGGAGGACGCCACATGAAGACCAACGAGTCGGACCGCCGCTCGCGGCGCCTGCCGGTCAGCGCCACCGACCGCAAGGCCCTGGCGGCGTGGCAACCGGCGGAGCCGGAGACCATCGCGGAGGCGGTGCGGCTCAAGGAGGCGGCGCTCGTCGACTTCGGCATGGAGTCCTCGGCCATCGCCGGGTGGATCTACTCCAAGTGCGCGCACCAGATACCCACCACCGCCATCGAGACCGCTGCGGTGATGGCGGCCGGGGACGGCACCTGCCTGCTGCTGTTCAATCCGGACTTCTTCGTCGAGCTGGGGCTGGACGGGGTGAAGTTCGTGCTCTTCCACGAGGCCCGGCACCTGATCCAGCGGCACCTGTTCACCGAGCCGGAGCTGCGCGAGGACCCGGTCTTCGACATCGCCATCGAGTGCACCATCAACCACGTCGCGCTGACCCGGCTGCGCCGCGACAGCCTGCCGGTGTACGGCGGCGAGCCGACCGGGGTGGATCCGCGCAAGATCTTCGCCGGCTACCACGCGGACCTCACCGCGCAGGGCCTGAGCCCGTTCTCCTACGAGGAGTTCATCCGCACCGACATGGGCTGCTACACCGAGCTGCGGCGGATGAAGCACCCGCCGACGCCGGCGCCGGTGTGCGTCCACGAGCTGCTGCAGGAGCTGCAGGACGAGCTCGCCGACGCCGAGACCATCGAGCGGATCGGCAACGAGGTGCTGGCGAACGTGCTGCTGGCCGGCAAGCGCGGGGTGCGCGAGGCGCGCTCGGAGCTGCTGGACCTCATCGACCGCACCGAGGGTGCCACCGACCGGCTCGCCAAGCTGTGGGGCGACATGGGCGCCGGGATGATCCGCGGCCAGACCCAGAAGACCCGGCGGGTGGACTGGTGGCAGCGCTGGATGGTCGACGTGCTGGCCTCCAAGCTGGCCGAGGGCGAGCGGCTGGTGTACCCGAAGAAGCGCGGGGCGGTGCTGGCCGCGCTCGGCGAGGACCCGACGCTGTCCCGGCGCGGCCCGGAGCGGCACCGGGTGGTGGCGATCGCGGTGGACGCCTCCGGGTCGATGCCGCCGCCGGTGGTGGACTGGATCGCCTCGCTGGTCGGGCAGCTGGACGGGGTGGAGGCGCACTGGCTGTCCTTCGACGCCGAGGTGGTGCCCTTCGCCCCGGGCGACCCGCTGGTCGGCGGCGGCGGGACCAGCTTCCAAGCGGTCGCGGACTACCTGGAGGGGCGCGCGCCCTCGGCCCGGACCGGGGAGCCGTTCGACGAGACGCTGGACGCCGTCATCATGGTGACCGACGGAATGGCCCCGCACATCACGCCGGCCGAGCCCGACAAGTGGATCTGGCTGATCACCGAGCACGGCGACGACTGGCCCGAGGGCCATGCGCCGCAGATGGCCTGTCACAAGGTACGAACGGGGGACCGTTGAGCGAGCACACCACCGGCCAGACCGCGCTGCCGCCGGAGGCCGACGGCTTCGGCCTCGGCGCCGGCGCCGGTATAGGCATTGGCGCCGGCATCGGCATCGGGCTGGGCGACGACCCCGCGCTGCCGCGCCAGAACGGCGGCGACACCGTCGGTGTGGGCGACGGTGTGGGCGACGCCGCCGGCGCCCGGGCCGCCGCGGCCCGGCCCTCGGCCCTGGAGGCGTTCATCGACGCCATGATCGACCTGGGCCAGACCGGGCAGATCTTCGGCGAGCACGGCATCGGCAAGACGGCCACGTTCGCCGCGCACATCAAGGCCGCCTACGAGGACACCGAGCTGGTCTACGTCCCGGCCGCCAACCTGGCCCCGGACGACCTGCTGGTGAACGCCCCGGTCCGCGATCCGCGCACCGGCGAGCTGGTGCTGCGCCAGCTGGTGATGCGCCAGCTCAAGCCGGGGCGCCGGTTCGTGCTGCTGATCGACGACTCGCTGCAGGCCGGACCCGCGATCCAGTCGCAGCTGATGCAGATCGCCTGCAACTGGACCCTCGGCGAGCACGACCTGCGGGCCCTGGGCTGCATCGGCGTCTTCCTGGCCGACAACGAGTCGCTGGCCGAGACCGCGGCGCGGCGCAGCGACTTCGCGATCCTGGACCGGATGGTCACCATCAAGGTGACCGCGAACGACACGGCCTGGCGGGACGCGCTGCGCCGCAAGTTCGGCCAGTTCGACCTGACCGGCGTCTTCCGGGTCTGGGCCGCGCAGCCCCCGGAGATCCGCCGGCTGCTCTCCCCGCGCACGCTGGAGCACGTCCTGGCCAACGCCGCCGAGGGCTTCCCGCTGGTCTGGGGCCTGCCGCTGCTCAACGGCACCCGGCTGCGGCTGGCGCTGCCGGCCGCCGAGGGCACCCGGGCCAAGGAGGTGGACCGCACCGCCGAGATCCTGGACGCGATCGCCGGGGCGCTGAACGTCCCGAACCGCGCCACGATCGCCGACCCGGTGCGGCGCCTGGTGCGCGCGGCGCTGAAGAACCGGTGGTGCGTGCTGGTCCAGGGCCCGCCCGGCTGCGGCAAGACCGAGGTGGTCAGGACGCTGATCCAGGAGGTGCTGCGGCGCGACCCGCTGTACTTCTCGCTGCCGGTGACCAACGTCGAGGACCTGTGCGCCCCGGTCCCCTCCCCCGACGGCACCCTGGACAACCTGCTGGCCGCCGGCTTCACCGGGGACGAGCCCAAGGCCGTGGTCTGGGACGAGTACAACCGGCCCAAGGACAAGGCGGCCTTCGCCCGGCTGATGGAGATCACCCAGGAATGGTCGGTGGCCGGCCGCCCGATCCGCGGCCTGCGCGCCCAGATCGCGCTGCAGAACCCGCCGTACCACGTGGGCCGCAAGCTCCTGGTGTCCCGCAACAACATCGCCCAGGCCTCGCGCTTCACCGCGTCGCTGGACATCACCCCGGAGGACATCCCGGCGAACGAATGGCTGATCGCCAAGTACGGCCCGATCGCCGAGACAGTCCTGGAGTGGTGGAAGAACGACATCGACGACGAGGGCCGCGCCTGGATCACCAAGCGCACCCTGGAGCGCCTGATCCGGCTGCACGGCCGCGGCCTGCCGCTCCAGCAGGGTCTGGTCTACCTCGGCGACGGCGAGTACGCCCCGGTCCCGCTGGGCGCCCTGACCGCCCGCCTGGCCGGCTCCCAGCGCACCGGACTGAAGGAGCTGGCCGCCGACGTCGACTCCTGGGAACGGCGCCTGGCGCTGGCGGTGGCCGGCAACGCAGAGGGCGACGACGCCTCCGACGTGGTCCACCAGGTCTTCGCCAACGCCGAGCTGTCGCAGCTGAAGAAGCAGCGCGAGGTGGTGATCCGCCTGGCCGCGCACCTGCCGCCGAAACTGCGGGCCACGTACCTGGTCGGCGCCTCGGAGGACGCGCAGGCCTTCTGGGTCGGTGTGCTGGCGGCTTGCCGAGCGCGGCAGGCTTCCGCCAGGATTCCGTGAGCGGCCCCGTAGCGCAGAGGCAGGCGCACCGCTCAGATCCACTCAAGCGACGCGGGGAACGCCGGTTCGAATCCGGCCGGGGCCACCTAGACGATTGGTTCCTGGGGGTACCGGCGCGCTGTATCCGTTGGCGCCTTCGGCGCAGTGGTTGATCAGCGGCGCCTGGCCGCCCCGGCCGACCACCCACAGCCAACCAGGATGAGGGAGGTCGTCCGTGACGCCCATGCTTGCTGCTGAACCGTTTCGCGAGACTGCTTGTCAGGTACGGTGCTGCTTGCCGGAACCCCCAGGAATCAATCGTCTAGGGAAGGGGTCGGCATGGGCCTGGACGAGTTGAGCCGTGCACTGGCGGACCTGAAGGGCCTGCCGATCGACGACCCGGCCCGGCTGCGCGCCGAACGCATCGCGGAGTCCTTCGTGCGCTACGGCCGGACCCGGCGCAAGAAGGAACTGCGGGCCCGGCGCGAGGCCGCCGACCGCGCGGTGCTGGCGGCTTCGGCGACCGGGGCCGCGGGGCGGCGGGAGGATGCGGCGCTGGTGGCGCCAGGCGGCGAGGCGTCCGCGGGTGGACCGGCGGCGGCGATCGGGCAGGCGAACCAGCAGGCTGGCATGCCGGTGATGGCGCCGGGTGATGTCTCTGTGGCGAATGACTTGGCGGCCCCGGCAAGCGATGCGGCGTCGGTCGGAACGTTATTGCGCCCCCGCCGCTGCTACGTCTGCAAGCAGCACTTCACTGAGGTCTCAGCCTTCTACCACCAGCTCTGTCCTCCCTGCGCGGCCGAGAACCTGGCCTGGCGCTCGGCCCGCACCCCGCTGGACGGCCGCCGCGCGCTGGTCACCGGCGGCCGGGTGAAGATCGGGTTCCAGGTCGCGCTGATGCTGCTGCGGGACGGCGCCTCGGTGCGGGTGGTCACCCGCTTCCCGCATGACGCGATACGCCGCTTCCGGGAGGTCGAGGACAGCGCCAAGTGGCTCGACCGGCTGAGCGTCACCGGCCTCGATCTGCGCGACCCGCGCCAGGTCATCGAGCTCTGTGACGGTCTGCTGGCCGCCGGCGAGCCGCTGGACATCCTGATCAACAACGCCGCGCAGACGGTGCGGCGGCCGGAAGCCTCCTACGCGCCGCTGATCGCGGCCGACCGGGCCGCGGCGGCTGTTTTGCGAGGCGGGCTGCGGGAGCTGGCACCGATCACCGGCTATCACGGCGTCGGTGCCGAGGTGGTTCCGCAGGGTCTTGAGCTCGCCGTCGACGAGAACGGCCTGCTCCCGGACCCCTCGCCGCACAACTCGTGGTCGGCCAGGCTCGGCGAGCTGGATCCGGTCGAGGTGCTGGAGGTGCACCTGGTCAACGCCGTCGCGCCCGCGCTGCTGGCCGACCGGCTGCTGCCGCTGATGGCCGCCTCGCCGTTCTCCCGGCGCTACATCGTGAACGTCACGGCCGTCGAGGGGCGGTTCGAGGTGCGCAACAAGACCGCGGGGCACCCGCACACCAACATGGCCAAGGCCGCGCTCAACATGCTGACCCGGACCAGCGCCGAGGCGCTGGCGCGGCGCGGGATCCACCTGAGCAGCGTGGACACCGGGTGGATCACCGACGAGAAGCCGATGCCGAGCAAGGCCCGGCACGCCGAGAGCGGCTTCCGGACTCCGCTGGACATCATCGACGGCGCGGCGCGGATCTATCACCCGATCGTCAGCGGCGAGGCGGGCGAGCCGTTGTCCGGCGTGTTCCTGAAGGACTACCGGGCGGTGGCCTGGTGAGCGGGGTGAGCGGGATGAGCGGGTTCCAGGCGCGCCCCGCCGACGAGCTGGCGCCGGTGCTGGCGTGGCTGCGGCGCGGCGAGGCGGTGAGCGCCCGGACCGCCTTCCCGGCCGGGACCGCGCTGCCCGACGGCCGGCTGGACATGTGCAAGCAGGACCTGGGGCCGCTCGGCGCCGCCGCGGTCGCGAACGCGCTGCCCGAGGGCGGCGGCCCGGTGAAGCATCTGCTGCTGGGCACCGACGGGCTCGGCGACGGCGGCGTGGCCGCGGTCGCCCCGAAGGCGGTCGCGTCCCGGGTCGAGACGCTCTACCTGGGCTGCAACACCATCGGCGGCGGCGGGGTCTGCGAGATCGCGAACCAGCTGATCGCCTCCCCCGGCGTGGTGAAGGCGCTGTGGCTCAAGCGCAATCCGATCGGCCCGGACGGCGTGCGCGCAGTCGCTGAGACGGTGCGCGCCGGCACCGTGCTGCGCACCATCGACCTGACCCAGACCGGCCTGGCCGCGCCGGACGTCGCCACGCTCGTCGACGCGATGATCGCGGCCGGCGGCGGAGCCCACGCGATCGAACGCCTCTACGTCAGCGGCAACCGGCTCGGCGCCGACGGCGCGCAGGAGTTGGCCCGGCTGCTGGCCGCCGGCGCGGTCGCAGAGCTCTACGTCTCGGCCGCGCACCTCGGCGACGCCGGGGCCCAGACGCTGGCGGCGGCGTTGCGCGCCGCACCGCCCGCAGCGCTGCGCCGCGTCTCGGTGGCCAGCAACGGCATCGGTCCGGCGGCGCTCGCGGAACTGGTCGCGGCCGCTGCTGAAGCCGGCGTCGAGCTCTTCGACGCCGGACGGGTGAAGGCCGCCGCCGTGCTGGCCGCCGACGACAACCGGCTCGACGAGTCCGGCGCGGCGACGATCGCCGAAGCCCTCTCCGCTGCGCCGCACGGTCTCGCGTTCGTCAACCTGCGCTACACCGGCCTCGGCAGCCCCGGCGCGCTGAAGCTCCTGGCCGGCGCCCAGCGGGCTGCCACACCGACCCGCTACACGCTCGGCACCGGGATCGCCAAGCGGGTCAAGAAGGAGCTCACCGCGCTGGCCGCCGGCATCCCGGCATCAGTGTTCGACGTCGCGCCGGACGTCCGGGCGATCCGCAGCGTCTACCGGACCGCGCCGCCGGCCTGACCTTGCTGCCTGACTTCTGCTGCCTGACCCCGCTACCGGACCTCGCTGTCCGACCCGGCTGCTCGACCCCGCCGACGACGCCGTGACGGCGCGCACAGCCACGGCGGCCCGCGGCCACCCGCGGTCTATGCTCGGCCCATGTTCGCAGTGAGCGCCGTGCGCATCGACTCCAAGGACCCCCTCTCCGGCCTCGAGCTCGGGGAACGCGCCGAGCCCGAGCCCCGCGCGGGCTGGACCACGGTCACGGTGAAGGCCGCGGCCCTGAACCACCACGACCTGTGGACCCTGCGCGGCGTGGGCATCACCGAGGACAAGCTGCCGATGATCCTGGGCTGCGACGCCGCCGGGCTCGACGAGGACGGCAACGAGGTGATCATCCACTCGGTGATCGACGCGCGCGACGGCAAGCCGTCCATCCTCACCGAGGCCTACGACGGCACCTTCGCGCAGAAGGTGCTGGTGCCCAAGGCCAACCTGGTCGCCAAGCCGGCCTCGCTGTCGTGGGAGCAGGCCGCGTGCCTGCCGACCGCCTGGCTCACCGCCTACCGCATGCTGTTCCGCAACTCCGGCCTGCGCCCCGGTGACACGGTCCTGATCCAGGGCGCCGGCGGCGGCGTGGCGACCGCGGCGATCGTGCTGGCGCGGGCCGCCGGGTTCCGGGTCTGGACGACGTCGCGCAGCGAGGAGAAGCGCGCGCGGGCTGTGGAGCTCGGCGCGCACGCCGCCTTCGAGTCCGGCGCCCGCCTGCCCGAGCGCGTGGACGCGGTGATGGAGACGGTCGGCGCCGCGACCTGGGCGCACTCGGTGAAGTCGCTGCGCCCCGAGGGCACCATCGTCATCTCCGGCGCCACCTCCGGCGCGATGCCCCCGGCCGAGCTGACCCGCATCTTCTTCCTGCAGCTGCGCGTCGTCGGCTCGACCATGGGCTCGCTGGACGAACTCAAGGCGCTGGCCCGGCTGTGCGACACCACGGACGTCCGGCCGGTCGTGGACTCGGTGCTGCCGCTGGACCAGGCCCGGACCGGTTTCGAGCGGATGGAGCAGGGCGAGGCCTTCGGGAAGATCGTCTTCACGGTCTGAGAAGGCCCCGCCGCCGCGGCCGGGTGGGGATCAGTCCTCGACCTCGATGATCCCCAGCCGCTGCGTGGCCCGGGTCAGCGCGACGTAGAGGTCGTTCTCGCCGTGCCGGGCGGTGGCGATCGCCGCCGGGTCGACGACCAGCACGGTGTCGAACTCCAGCCCCTTCGCCTGGCGCACCGGCAGCACGACGGTGCGCCGCTCCAGATCCGGGTCGGAGCCGTACCCCGCCTCGGGCAGCCGCGCCGCCACCGCCGCCGCCACCTCGGCGAGGCGTTCGGCCGGCACCAGCACCGCCATGCGCCCGGTGTCGCCGGTGTCCCCGACCGCCGCGGACGCCCCGGACGCCAGCGCGGAGTCCTCGGCCAGCGCCAGCTCGGCGACCTTCGCGGCCAGCCCGGAGGCCGGCACCGACACCCGCCAGGGCTCCTCGCCGCTGGAGCGCACCGAGCGCGGCGGCTTGAGCCCGGGATCGATGCGCTCCAGCACCTCGGCGGCCACGGCCATGATCTCCGAGGGGGTGCGGTAGTTCACCGTCAGCTCCGCCAGCCGCCAGCGGTCGCCGACGTGCGGGGCCAGCGCCCCGCCCCAGGACGCCGCCCCGGCCGGGTCGCCGGTCTGCGCCACGTCGCCGACCAGCGTCATCGAGCGGGCCGGGCAGCGCCGCATCAGCAGCCGCCAGGCCATCGGCGAGAGCTCCTGCGCCTCGTCCACGATCACGTGCCCGAAGGTCCAGGTCCGGTCGGCCATCGCGCGCTCGGCCACGCTGCGGCCGTCCACCTCCTCGAACCGCTCGGCCAGCATCTCGGCCGAGACCAGGTCCACGGCGGTGACAATCTCCTCGCGCGGGTCCTCCAGGTCGATCGAGCGCGAGCCCTCGGCTACTTCCAGGGCGCCCTGCGCGTAGGCGATCCGGGCGCGGCGCTCGGCCTCGGCGCGGGCCGCGGCCTCGGCGGTGTCGGAGTCGCCCAGCAGCTCCGCGGCCTCGTCCAGCAGCGGGATGTCGGCCGCCGACCAGCCGCCCGGGGTGCGGACCAGCAGGTCGATCTCAGCGTCCGTCAACAGCGGCGCTCCGCCGGCCGTGGTGCCGACCGAATCGCCGACCGTGCCGACCGAATTGCCGACCGACTTGCCGACCTCTTCCACGGCCTCGCGCAGCAGCTCCGGCGTCGCGAACAGCTCCGCGAGCATGCGCTGCGGCGTCAGCTGCGGCCACAGCCAGTCCAGCGCCTCCTGCACACTCGGCTCGTCGGCCAGCGACGCCGCGATCTGGTCGCGGTCGGCCCGGCCCAGGAACACACCGTCGGCCATCTCCGCGGGGTCCTCGCCGAGCTCCTCGGCGATCAGGTTCACCATCGCCAGCGTCTCCTGGCGGTGCGGGTCGTCGTTCAGCCGGTCCACGACCTGCCCGGCGAGGGTGTCGATGACGTACTCGGCGAACGCCTTGCGGCCCAGGTTCGGCAGCCGGCTGGTCTTGCGGCCGAGCTCGCGGGCGGCCTCGCAGGTCTGGCGGTCCAGCCGGTACTTCACGCCCTCGTAGACCACTTCCAGCACGTCCTCGGGCACCCGCTGCCGGGCCCGCACCGCGCCGGCGACCAGGTCCGCCATCGCCGCCCGGCCCTTGATCTCGGCGACCTCCGGCGCGTCGGCGCGCGAGGCCCGCACCCCCGGGAACATCTCCCCGACCGTGGCCAGCACCGCGCTGGTCTCCCCCAGCGCCGGCAGCACGTGCGAGACGTAGCGCAGGAAGGTCGGGTTCGGCCCGACGATCAGCACACCGCGCTTGGCCAGCCGCTCGCGGTAGGTATAAAGCAGGTAGGCCGCGCGGTGCAGCGCCACGGCGGTCTTGCCGGTGCCCGGCCCGCCCTGCACGACCAGGACCCCGCGCAGCTCCGACCGGATCGCGTGGTCCTGCTCGGCCTGGATGGTCTCCACCACGTCGCGCATCCGGCCGGTGCGGCCGGCGGTCAGCGCGGCCAGCAGCGCGCCCTCGCCGACCAGCCCGGAGGCGTCGCCCTCGGCCGCGATGTCCAGGTCCAGCACGTCGTCGTCGATCCCGACGACGGTCCGGAACCGGGTCCGGATGCTGCGCCGCCGCCGCACGCCCTGCGGGGCCGCGGAGGTCGCCACATAGAACGGCCGCGCCGCCGGCGCCCGCCAGTCCACCAGCAGGGGCTCGAAATCGCCGTCGTCGCCGAGGATGCCGATCCGGCCGACATAGCGGCGCTCGCCCTCGACCAGGTCCAGCCGGCCGAAGCAGAGTCCTTCCTCGGCCGCGTCCAGCTGCGCGATCCGCACCGACCCGGCGGTGGCCAGCGTGTCGCGCTCGGTGCGCGCCTGCTGGGTGCCGGTGCCGGCGAGCAACACGCCGGAGAGTTGGTCCTCGGCGTGGCCGCGCAGAGCGTCGAGACGCTTGTACAGGAAGTCCAGGTACCGCTGTTCGTGGAGGATTTCTTCCGTGCCCCTTGACAAAACGCCTCCCGATGCCTCAGACTCAAGCACGTACCAGTTTTCTGGTTAAACAAGTGTGCCCGAAAACTCTACGATAGCAGATGCCGTCGCAGAGCCTTCGGGCTCGTTTTGTTTCTCGTCTTGATTTCCAGGGCTTGCTCCTGCGCGGGGCTTGCCGGTTCAGCGGGCTGTGACGAGTTCCTCCACCTCCGCCAGCGCTTCGGCCTCGGCCTCGCTGTGCACGTTGCGGGTCCGCAGCGCGATGACCGCCGCGCACGCCACCGCGATCGCGCAGGACGTCAGCGCCCAGGACAGCCCGGAGGTGAACGCCGCCGACGGCTGCGCGCCCTGCTTCAGCTCATGGTTCAGCCGCGCCGTGGAGACCGCCGCGAAGACCGCGAGCCCCAGCGCGCCGCCGATCTGCTGCGAGGCGTTCAGCAGCGCCGCGGCCAGGCCCGCCTGGTGGTGCGGGACGCCGGCGTTGGCCGCCGTGGAGATCGCCACGAACAGCAGGCCGAGTCCGACCGCCATGATCACCATGCCCGGCAGCAGGCCGCTGACGTAGGAGCCCTGCACCTTCAGCCGCGCCAGCAGGAAGATGCCGACCGAGGCGATCGCCGCCCCGGACACCACCACCGGCCGGGTGCCGACCTTGGCCACCACCTTCGGCGCCATGCCGGCCCCGATCCCGACGCCGATCGTGATAGGCAGGTAGGCCAGGCCCGTGCGGATCGGCGACCAGCCCTCGACGTTCTGCATGTACAGGGTCAGGAAGAAGAACATGGAGATGAAGCCGGCCACCCCGACCAGCTGCGTGACGTCCGCGGCGACCAGACCGCGGATCCGGAAGACCGACAGCGGCAGCAGCGGATCGCGGCTGAAGCGCTCGTTGACGACGAACACCACCAGCAGCACCCCGGCCCCGGCCAGCTCCAGCACCGTCCGGCTGGAACCCCAGCCCTGGTCGGGCGCCTTCACCAGGCCGAACACCAGCAGCAGCATCCCGGCGGTGACCAGGAAGGCTCCGACCAGGTCCAGGCCCTTGAGCGAGACCCGCTTGCCGTCGGTCTCGAACATCCGGAACGCGCCGACGAGGATCACCACGCAGAACGGCGGGTTCACGAACATCACCCAGCGCCAGCCGGGACCGTCGGTGAGCAGTCCGCCGGCCAGCACGCCGACCGCGGAGGCCAGGCCCGCCACCGCGCCCCACGCGCCGAACGCCTTGGTGCGGTCCGCGCCCTCCTTGAAGGTGGTCGTGAGCAACGACAGCGCGGCGGGCATCATCAAGGCGGCGCCGACGCCCTGGACCAGCCGGGCGCCGACAAGCAGGCCGGCGCTGTCGGCGAAGCCTCCGGCCAGCGACGCCACTCCGAACACCACGGTCCCCGTGACCAGCACGCGGCGCCGGCCGAACAGGTCGGCGGCACGCCCGCCGAGCAGCATGAACCCGCCGTAGGTGAGCAGGTAGCCGCTGGGCACCCACTGCAGACCCTGGGTGCTGAAGTGCAGATCCTGGCGGATGGAGGGCAGCGCGACGTTCACGATCGAGGCGTCGACCAGATCCAGGAACGCGACACCGCACAAGAGCAGCAGAATGAGCTTGCCTCTGCCGGTTGATAGGAAGGATGCAGACACGGGAGACCCCCTCCGGTACGCTTTTACTTTGAGTTTCGTACGTTACGAAGAAGGTATCATATGAGTTCCGTATCATCGAGCCGGATGCCGGAGCCCGACGCCGCGGGCTCCCGCGAGCGCCGGCGCACGATGAACCAGATCACGGACACCATCCGCGAGATGGGTGTGGTGATGACGGTGCTCAACCTGCGGGCCGGCGAGCAGGTGGGGCTGCGGGACGTCGAGATGAAGGCCCTGGACGTCCTGATGCGCGACGGCGCGATGAGCGCCAAGGCCCTCGGCCAGCGCCTCGGCATGCACCCCGCGACCATGACCGGGATCCTGGACAAGCTGGAGAAGGCCGGCTGGGTCACCCGCGAGCGCGACCCCGACGACCGCCGCGTGGTGCTGATCAAGCCGGTCCGCGAGCGCGTCGGGGAGATCGTGCGGCTGTTCGCCGGGATGAACAACCTGGCGACCGAGATGCTGGACCGCTACGACACACCGCAGCTGGAGACCATCGCGGACTTCCTGACCTCCGTGGTGGCCATGGCCAAGGACGCCTCGAAGGAGTGGGGCGCATAGCGCTCCCGGCCGCTCAGCCCATGGACGGGTAGCGGTAGTCCGTCGGCGGGACGAACGTCTCCTTGATCGAGCGCGTGGACGTCCACCGCATCAAGTTCTGCGCCGACCCGGCCTTGTCGTTCGTACCGGAGGACTTCGAGCCGCCGAAGGGCTGCTGGCCGACGACCGCGCCGGTCGGCTTGTCGTTGATGTAGAAGTTGCCGGCGGCGAAACGCAGCACGCTCATCGCCTCGGCCGCGGCCGCGCGGTCCTGCGCGATGATCGAGCCGGTGAGCGCGTAGTCGGTGACGCCTTCGACGCCGTGCAGGACGCGGTCGTAGTCGTTGTCGTCGTACACGTAGACCGACAGCAGCGGGCCGAAGTACTCGGTGGAGAAGATCTCGTGCTCGGGGTTCGAGCACACCATCACCGTCGGCCGCACGAAGTACCCGACCGAGTCGTCGGCGCTGCCGCCGGCCGTGATGCGGATGGTGTCGTCGCTGTGCGCGATGTCCAACACCCGGCGGTGCTTGGCGAACGCCCGCGCGTCGATGACCGCGCCCATGAAGTTCGCCAGGTCGGTCGGGTCGCCCATGCTCAGTCCGTCGACCTCGGCGGAGAACTCCTCGCGCAGCCCCTGGTCCTTCCAGATGGAACGAGGGACGTACGCGCGCGACGCCGCCGAGCACTTCTGGCCCTGGTACTCGAACGCACCGCGGGTCAGCGCCGTCTTCAGCACCGCCTTGTCCGCGCTGGGATGCGCCAGCACGAAGTCCTTGCCGCCGGTCTCGCCGACGATGCGCGGGTAGGCGCGGTAGGCCGCGATGTTCTCGCCGACGGTCCGCCACAGGTGCTGGAAGGTGGCGGTCGAGCCGGTGAAGTGGATGCCGCCCAGGTGCGGGTCGGCCAGCACCACCTCGGAGACCGCCAGGCCGTCCCCGGGCAGCATGTTGATCACCCCGGGCGGCAGCCCCGCGGCCTCCAGCACCCGCATGGTGAAGTGCGCGGCCAGCTGCTGCGTGGGCGACGGCTTCCAGATCACCGTGTTGCCCATCAGGACCGGGGCGGTCGGCAGGTTGCCGGCGATCGCGGTGAAGTTGAAGGGCGTGATCGCGTAGACGAAGCCGTCCAGCGGCCGGTGGTCGGTGCGGTTCCAGACGCCGGGGGCGTTCTCCGGCGGCTGCTCGGCCAGGATCTGCCGGGCGAACCCGGCGTTGAAGCGCCAGAAGTCGATGAGCTCGCAGGCGCTGTCGATCTCGGCCTGCACCGCGGTCTTGGACTGGCCGAGCATGGTCGCCGCGTTCAGCCTCGCCCGCCAAGGCCCGGACAGCAGGTCGGCGGCCCTGAGCAGGATCGCGGCGCGGTCGTCGAAAGAGAGAGCGCGCCAGGCCGGGGCGGCCTCCCGGGCGGCGGCGACGGCGGCGCGGGCGTCGTCCTGCGTGGCGTTGTGCAGGGTGCCCAGGACGGCCTTGTGGTTGTGCGGCTGGACGACGTCGACCGGCTCGCCGCCGCCGTGGCGCTGGTGGCCGCCGATGGTCGCGGTCAGGTCGTGCCGCAGCGCGGAGAGCCCGGCCAGCTCCGCGGTGAGCGCCGCGCGCTCGGGGCTGCCGGGCGCGTAGCCGAGCACCGGCTCGTTCGAGGGGACGGGGACCTTCGTGACGCCGGTGACGTCCTCGTTCGCGTGCGCGGCCATGATCCGCATCCCATCGCGGCGCCGCTGGGGCTGCCACACGGGTGCGCCGATCGATGGACCGATGGAAATCGATGGACCGGTGGAATCAGTCGCGCGCGGCCATGACCTCGTCGATCAGCGCCACCGCGGCGGTCAGGCTGTCCGCGATCGGCGCCCCGGCGGCCTGCAGCGACTGCGCGGCGGCGAACCCGCCGGAGTACAGGATCACCTGCGCGCCGACGCTGGCGGCGGCCGCCGCGTCGTCCGGCGAGTCGCCGATCAGCACCACCCGCGCCGGGTCCATGTCCAGCCGGGTCAGGTGGTCCAGCAGGTGCAGGCCCTTGCGCGCCGGACGCGGTGGCGTGGTGCCCTGGACCAGCGCGAAGTGGCCCGCGATGCCGTGGTGCCGGACCACCGGGACGAGCTTGTCGTCGTGGTACATCGACAGCAGCGACTGCGAGTGCCCGCGCCCGGACCAGTCCTTGAACAGGTCCGGCAGACCGTCGGACAGCCGCGCCTCGCGCTCGTAGGCGACGTAGTACTTGTGGAAGGTGGCGTCGAGCGCCTCCCATTCCTCGTCCTCGGGCTCGTGGCCGATGATGTCGGCGTAGAAGGCCCGGATCGGCATCTTGATCTGCGTGCGGTACTGGTCGGCCGTTATCGGCGGCAGGCCGTGGTCGGCGAAGGAGTCGTTCGTCGAACGCAGGATGATCTCGAAGTCGTTCAGGACGGTGCCGTTCCAGTCCCAGACGAGGTGCAATGGCTTCTGAACCTGGTGCAATGGCTTCTGAATCTGCGGCACGGTCACCCGGACAGGCTATCGGCGGAGGCCAACCGGTTTTGTGGAGCGGGGATGGCGGCCTCCTTAACCCAGCAGGTCAGGAAGCTCCTGTGTGGCGTACCACAGCAGCTCGTGGTCGTCGATCCCGTCCACGGTGAACGACGCGTCCTCGTCCCCGGCCTCGGCCGCGCCGAGCAGCACCACGGCCAGCGCCACCTCGTCGACTACCGCGGGGTCGTCGACGTGCAGCGAGGCCACCCAGGACAGCGGGATCTCGGCGGCGACCCGGACCAGGCCGGGCTCGGCGCCCTCCAGGACCGGCTGGGCGTGCGCGTCGGGCACCTCGGCGGCCACCACCACGCGGCGGCGGGGCGCGTCCGGGGCGTCGGCCAGCAGACGCAGCGAGGCGCGCGCGGCGTCGGTCATGGCGGCGTACTCCAGCTCTTCGCTGTCCCCCTCGGTGTACCACTCGCGCAGTGCCGGCGTGACGGCGTACGCCGTCAGCGGAGCCGGGGCGACCACCCCCGTCTTGTGGAGCTCGGCGAGCACTGACAGGGTCGCGGGAAGGTAGACGCGCATTGCGCCATTATCCCCTTCGGCGGTGCGGTGGAGCGCGCCGCGCCGGGGAGCGCTACAGCGAACTTCTACGCCAGGGTCCGCTGGGCTTCTATCTGCTCGCGGGTGGTGCGCATCGCGGTCTCCAGGACGTGCGGGCGGCGGTCGCCGTCCATCACGTTCAGGCCGATGGCCTCGAAGTCGTCCGCGGTCGGGCAGAACACGATGACCTTGGTGCCGTCCGCGCGCACCCGCTGCGCCTCCACCAGCATCCGCCGCGTCACGCCCCGCCGGTAGCGGCGTGCCACGCGTTCCATGACGCTGTGCGGCGGGCCGTTGAAGCCGCGCACCGCCATCGGCGCCAGGACGTAGAGCTCGTCCAGGGGCGGTTCGCCGATCTCCTGGAAGCTCTGTTTGGCGGCCACATCCACGTTGGTCGCCGACCACATGCCGCCGTCGACGTACCGGCGGCCGTCGATGATGATCGGGGCGAACCAGCCGGGGATCGCGCAGGAGGCGGTCACGGCCTCGGCCAGCGTCGTGTGCGGGGCCCGGGGGTTGCCGAAGGTGACGCGCTCGCCGGTGGTGAAGTCCAGCGCCACGATCCGCAGCGCCTTGTGCGGCGACCAGCCGTCGGCGGCGTGCGGCAGGGCTTCGACGAGCTCGCCGACGCCCCCGAGCGAGCCCCGGCCCGGCGGCATCGCGGCGGCCATGACGGCGGTCGGGGGCACGGAACGCGGATGGCGTGCGGTCCGGGCCAGCAGCGGGCCGGACCCCAGGCGCAGCTTGGGCCGCTCCGGGTGCGCGCCGCCGGCCGCGGTGGCGTAGTCGAACTCCAGGCCGGTGAGCGGTCCCCGCTCGATGCGCCCGGTCAGCTGGTGCTCGTACAGGTCCGCGGGGCCGGCGCCGGCGCCGATCAGCGCGGCCAGCACCGAGCCGGCGGAGGTCCCGACGATCATCTCGGCCTCGCGCGGGTCCCAGCCGATCGCCTCGCTGAGCACGGACAACGACCCGACCATCCAGGCCGCGCCGAGCATGCCGCCGCCGCCGAGGATCAGGCCGCGCCGCACCGTGGAGGCCATGGTGTCTCTCCCCTCGCCGGTGGTCCGCTCCTGTGATCCGTTTCCCCGGACTTCCCTTGACTGTAACGGCGCGAACGGAGCTCTTCCCGCCGCCGATACCGACAAAAGTCGGATACACAGCGGTTTCTAGCGGGAATACCGTGACAGGCGGGGCCGTTCGTGTGTCGCGGGAGGTAGTGCCCATGGCTGCCCGGAATCGAAGCGAGGTGCCGGTCCCTGAGGACCGGCTGACGGTGTGGCCGTTCGCCGCCCTGGTATTGGCCGCGGCGGCGACGTTGTTCGGGTACGCGGCCGTCTCCGGCCCGCCGTCCTGGCTCGCCAGGACGGTCATCGTGATCGTCGGCACGACGCCCTCCGGCGGCCACGCGGTGCACATCGGCCTCGCCTTCCTGCTTCTGGGACGCGGCCTGTACATGCGGCGCCTGATGGCGCTGTATCTGACTTCTGCGGCGGTCGTGTGGTCGACGGCGATGTCGCTGATCACCTGGGACCAGCCGTGGCGGCTGGTGCCGATGGCGGCCTTCGCGTGGTCGTTGTGGGGCGCGCGGATGCGGTTCACGGCCGTGCCCGACGCCGCGCGGGTACGCACCGCGCTGCACTGGCTCCTCGGGTTCGGCATCGTCGCGCTCGTAGTCGGGGGCGGCGGGATCTTCCTGCAGCGCGGCCGGCTCAGCTCCTCGCTGACCCCGGTCGGACTGGGGCGCGAGCTGTTCGACGGCCTGACCGCGAACTCCGAGCCGATGACGATCGAGGGGCGCTCGTGGTTCCTGCACGGGCTCTCACTGCTCGGCGGGGTCACGCTGCTGCTGGTGCTGACGTTCCTGCTGGCGCCGGCGCGCGCTCCGCTTCCCGGGACGGACACCGAACGCGACCGGATACGGCGGCTGGTGCAGCATCCGGACTCGGACACGCTGGCCCCCTTCGCGCTGCGCCATGACAAGTCCTACGTCTTCTCCCCCGACGGCCGGGCCGCCATCGGGTACCGCGTCTTCCTGGGCACCGCGGTGGTGGGCGGCGACCCGTTCGGCGCGGCGGACGCACGGGAGGCCGCGGTGGCCGAGTTCCTGGCGCTGTGCCGGCGCCGGGGGTGGCGGCCCGCCGTCCTGGGCGCGCGCGAGGAGTTGCTGCCGCTGTGGCGGGAGCACGGGATGCGCCGCGCGATAGGGATCGGGGACGAGGTCATGCTGGACGTGGCCGCCTTCTCGCTGGAGGGCCGGTCGATCCGCAACGTGCGGCAGGCGGTGCGGCGCACGCATAAGGCCGGGATCACCACGCGCGTGCTGCGGGAGACGGCGCTGGACGAGCAGGAGGCCGACCAGTTGCTCGGCATCCACCAGCGCTGGCTGAAGGGGCACGCCGAGCACGGCTTCGCGATGAACCTGGACGCCATCACCTCGGCCCGGCACCCCGAAGCGCTGCTGATCGTCGCCTACGACGCCGACGGCCGCGCGGTCGGCTTCCAGCGCTACCACCCGGTCGGCGCCGACCAGCCCTCCGGCCGTCCGACGGCGCTGTCGCTGGACGTGATGCCGCGCGACCCGCAGAGCCCGAACGGCGTGAACGAGCGCCTGATCGTCGACCTGGCCGCCTGGGCCCGGGAGCGCGGAGTCGCCGAGATCTCGCTGAACTTCGCGGCCTTCCGCCCGATCCTGGACGCCGGCAGCGACCGCACGCCGTTGCAGAGCGCCGCGTATCGCGCGATCCACCTGCTGGACCCGTGGATCATGCTGGAGAGCCTGTACCGGTTCAATGCCAAGTTCCGGCCCGGCTGGCAACCGCGATCCGTGATGTTCCGGTCCTGGGGCGAGGTCGGCTGGCTGGCCGCCTCGGCGCTGGCGATGGAGTTCTCGCTGCCGCTGGACCGGCGGCGGGTGGCGCCGGCCGGAGAAGAAGCGCGGGCGCGGGCTCGAGGCCGCGCGCACGGCGACGGAGCGGTCCGGGACGAGGACGCCGTCGGGCAGGCTGTGCGGCGGCGGGGCTGGTAGCCGGCCCGGTCGCGTACCTCAGCCGGCCTGAAGCGCGGTGCACTGCCAGCGCGAATCCTCGCTCCGGTCGAAGCGCAGGGCGATGACGCGAGTACGGCCACTGTCTTGGAGCAGCGCGAGGGCTTCGACGCCCTCGCCGCTCTCGGCCAGGCGGACGGATTTCAGCGCCGCGGTCCGGGCGTAGCGCGGGATACGGAGCTTGCCGCGGACCTCGGGAGCGGTCCAGCGGGCCGCGTGGACTGCGGCGCGTCGGCCGACGAGGATCTCGACCAGGACGCCTACCAGGGCTCTGACGTCGCTATGAGCCTTCTGGGGCGTGGCGGCGCGGCGGGGTCGTGGTGGCACCGCTTCCACGGGAAGCACATCGGACCGGTGTTCGGCGATCGGCCGCAGGCCGGACAAGGACCGTGCCAGCACACCGGCCGGCGGGTCGGGCAACGGTGTCGGATAGGCGACCACTGCTCCGGCCCGCACCACTGACAGCAACAGCCCGGGACGCGGTTCCCGGCCGCTCCCCGACAGCGGACTCCACACCGTCCCCCACTCCGGCGACGGCGCGTCCACGTCCACGTCCAGGTCCAGGTCCAGGTCCAGACCCAGGTCTAGGTCCACGGCCAGGTCTGACTCCACGCCCCACGGCATCGAGCCCTGCGAACGGCCGCCGACCTCGCCGACCCTGCCGAGGTCCTCGAAGCACTCCGCGGCGATCTCGATCTCCGCGACCGCGTCCACCCACACCGCGACGCCCGGGAAGTCTGGCCTGTTATCCCGCCGCCAGCGCGCGCCGACCTCGACCGTCCCGACCGCACGCACCGGCGCCACGGGCCACCGCCTCCCCCTGTCGTGCCGGAACCGAGGTCCCAGCAGATCACAGGACCATGCGAAACGGCTGACTTCCCGGGGAAAGTCAGCCGTTCGGCCCAGCTTCGCCGTGTCCTGACGCATTCAGGGCACGGGATTACCTCAGCGCTTCTTGCGCTTGCCCGAGGAGCGGCGGCGCGGGGCCTCGTCCTCGACCGGCTCGGGGACCACGTCGTCGCCGTAGTCGGAGCTGAAGGTCACGTCGCGCTTCAGGACGCCGCCCTCGCCGTCGACCGTGGGGGCCGTGTAGCTCAGGTGGTCCGGGCGGCGCGGGGCCTCCAGGCCCTTGGCCAGCAGGTGCGGGGCGCCGGGGACCGCGTCCTGGACCCCGTTCTGGCCGCCGGCCAGGGCGTTCGCGGTGGCCACGGCCTGGGCCTGCGCCTCCGGGTCCTGGTTCACGGCCTCGACCTCGACCTTGAGGTTGAACAGGTAGCCGACGGACTCCTCCTTGATGGCGTCCATCATCGCCTGGAACATCGCGAAACCCTCACGCTGGTACTCCACCAGCGGGTCGCGCTGCGCCATGGCGCGCAGGCCGATGCCCTCCTGCAGGTAGTCCATCTCGTACAGGTGCTCGCGCCACTTGCGGTCCAGGACCGACAGGACGACGCGGCGCTCGAGCTCGCGGGTGATCTGCTCGCCGAGCTGCTCCTCGCGGTTGTCGTAGCCGCTGCGGATGTCGGCGGTCAGCTCGTCGGACAGGACGTCGCGGGTGACCTTGTCGGCGCCGCCGGCGGCGTCCTCGATCTCCTCGACCGTCACCGAGATCGGGTACAGCGTCTCCAGCGCGGTCCAGAGCTTGTCCAGGTCCCACTCCTCGGCGTAGCCCTCGGAGGTGGCGGCGTCGACGTAGCCGGCGATGGTGTCGTCCATCATCAGCCGGACCTGGTCCTCCAGGTCCGCGCCGTCCAGGACCTTGCGGCGCTCTTCGTAGACCACCAGACGCTGGCGGTTGAGGACCTCGTCGTACTTCAGGACGTTCTTGCGGATCTCGAAGTTCTGCTGCTCGATCTGGGTCTGCGCGCTGGCGATGGCCCGGGTGACCATCTTGTGCTCGATCGGCACGTCCTTCGGGACGTTGGCCATGGCCAGCACGCGCTCGACCATGCCGGCCTTGAACATGCGCATCAGGTCGTCGCCCAGGGAGAGGTAGAAACGGGTCTCGCCGGGGTCGCCCTGGCGGCCGGCACGGCCGCGCAGCTGGTTGTCGATGCGGCGGGACTCGTGGCGCTCGGTGCCCAGCACGTACAGGCCGCCGAGGTCCTGGACCTCGTCGTGCTCGGCCTTCACCTTGCGCTTGGCCTTCTCCAGCGCGTCGGGCAGCGCTGCCACCCACTCGTCCGGGGTGCCCTCCGGGTCCAGGCCGCGCTGCATCAGCTCGGCGTTGGCCATGTCGTCGGGGTTGCCGCCGAGCTGGATGTCGGTGCCTCGGCCGGCCATGTTGGTGGCCACGGTGACCGCGCCCTTGCGGCCGGCCTGGGCCACGATCGCGGCCTCGCGCTCGTGGTACTTGGCGTTGAGGACCTCGTGCGGGACGCCGCGCTTGCGCAGCATCTGCGAGAGGCGCTCGGACTTCTCCACCGAGGTGGTGCCGACCAGGATCGGCTGGCCCAGGGCGCTGCGCTCGGCGATGTCCTCGACGACCGCCTCGAACTTCGCCTCCTCCGAGACGTAGATCAGGTCCTGCTGGTCCATGCGGACCAGCGGCTTGTTCGTCGGGATCGGCACCACGCCCAGCTTGTAGATCTGCTGGAACTCCGCGGCCTCGGTCATCGCGGTACCGGTCATGCCGGCCAGCTTGTCGTACAGTCGGAAGTAGTTCTGCAGGGTGATCGTGGCGAGCGTCTGGTTCTCGTCCTTGATCTCGACCTGCTCCTTGGCCTCGATGGCCTGGTGCATGCCCTCGTTGTAGCGGCGGCCGGCCAGGATGCGGCCGGTGTGCTCGTCGACGATCATGACTTCGCCGTTCATCACGACGTAGTCCTTGTCCTTCTTGAACAGCTCCTTGGCCTTGATGGCGTTGTTCAGGTAGCCGACCAGCGGGGTGTTCACGGACTCGTAGAGGTTGTCGATGCCGAGCAGGTCCTCGACCCGCTCCACGCCGCGCTCCAGGATGCCGACGGTGCGCTTCTTCTCGTCGACCTCGTAGTCGGCGTCCGGGGCCAGCCGGTCCACGATCTTGGCGAAGTCGGTGTACCACTTGGTGGCCTGGTCGGCCGGGCCGGAGATGATCAGCGGGGTCCGGGCCTCGTCGATGAGGATCGAGTCGACCTCGTCGACACAGGCGTAGAAGTGGCCGCGCTGGACCATCTCCTCCTTGGACCACGCCATGTTGTCGCGCAGGTAGTCGAAGCCGAACTCGTTGTTGGTGCCGTAGGTGATGTCGCAGTTGTACTGCTCACGGCGCTCGGCCGGCGTCATGTTCGCCAGGATCACGCCGACCTGCAGGCCCAGGAACCGGTGCACCCGGCCCATCCAGGACGAGTCGCGCTCGGCCAGGTAGTCGTTGGTGGTGACGATGTGCACGCCCTCGCCGGCCAGCGCGTTCAGGTACGCCGGCAGGGTGCCGACCAGCGTCTTGCCCTCGCCGGTGCGCATCTCGGCGATGTTGCCCAGGTGCAGCGCGGCGCCGCCCATCAGCTGCACCTTGTAGTGGCGCTGGCCCAGGGTGCGCTTGGCCGCCTCGCGAACCACCGCGAAGGCCTCGGGCATCAGGTCGTCCAGCGTCTCGCCGTCTTCCAGGCGGGCCCGGAACTCGTCGGTCTGAGCACGCAGTTCGGCGTCGCTCATCTGGACGTAATCGTCCTCGATCTCCTCGACGAGGTCGGCGATGGCCTCGAGCCGGCGCAGGATCTTCCCCTCGCCGGCCCGCAAGACCTTGTCCATCAGACGCGCCACGGCAGACAACTCCTCGATTACGGCTCCGGGCAGGCAGGTGTGTGCCCCGCCTTTTCCAACATGTTATGCGACGGCCCGCACTCCAAGGGAAGACCGCGGCGTGATGATCATCGGCATATTCCCTGGAGACGGCCGATCCGGCTCGCCTACGGTGGGGCGATGGACATACAGCGAACGCGCGAGCGCCCCGAACCGGTTCCCGTACCGGGTCTCGTTCCGGCCGCTCCGCCGCTGCCCCAGGGCCCTTTGGAGACCGCGCGGCTGCTCTTGCGGCCGTGGCGCGACGCGGACATCCCGGAGATCTTCCGGATCTGCCAGGACCCGGAAGTCCAGCACTGGACCACCGTGCCGTCCCCCTATCAGATGAAGGACGCGGAATGGTTCGTCCGGGACCACACGCCCAGGGGATTCCAGAGCGGAGACGAGGCGACGTTCGGGATCTTCGTAAAAAACACCGGGCAAGTCGCCGGCGCGATCGGACTCGCCGGGATCACGGCCTCCGTGGCGAACCGCGGAATGCGCGCCGCGGAGATCGGCTACTGGGCCAACCCCGACACGCGCGGGCGCGGTTACATCACGGAGGGTGTGCGCGAAGTCGTGCGGTGGGGCTTCGAAGAGGCCGCGCTCGGCCGGATCACCTGGCAGGCCTTCGACGGCAACGCGGCGTCACGCAAAGTGATCGAGAAGGCCGGCTTCACGATCGTCGGCCGCCAGCGCTCCTCGCACGCGCACCGCGGCCGGCTGCGCGACATGTGGCTGGCGGACATCCTGCCCGGCGAACTGCGGTAGGGCCGCCCCTGTCGGCGGCGACCGCTAGCGTGACGGATGTGACGTCCGTACCAGTACCAGCTCCGCACGCCGACCTGTCCGCCGACGAGGCCCGCCGCCTGGCCCTGCACGCGCAGGGACTGATCGGCGCGCCGGACCGCCGCGGCGGGGTCTCCGGCGTGTTGCACAGCCTCGGGGCGGTCCAGCTGGACACCATCAGCGTCCTGGCACGCTCGCACGAGCTGGTGCCCTACGCCCGCCTCGGAGCGGTCGGACGCGAGGCGATCGAGAAGGCGTACTGGAACCACGAGACTCACGGCGCCTCGACCTTCGAGTACTGGGCGCACGCCGCCTGCATCCTGCCGGTCGAGGAGTGGCCGACCTTCGCCTACCGCCGCACGAACTACCGCAACCGGGCCAACGGCGGCTGGGGCATGCCGACCACCGGCGAGGCCGAGGCGATGGTGCTCGGCAAGCTGCGTGACGAAGGCCCCTGCATGACCTCGGACTTCGGCGGAGCGCGCAAGAGCGCGGAGTGGTGGGACTGGTCGGAGAGCAAGGTCGCGGTCGAGAAGATGCTGGCGACCGGCGACGTGGTGTGTGTCGAGCGGCGCGGCTGGCGCCGGGTCTACGACCTGCCGGAGCGCGCCCTGCCCAAGGCCGTGCTGGACGCCCCGGAACCGACCCGCGAGGAGTCGCATGTCCGCCTGCTGGCCCAGGCCGGCCGGCGCCTGGGCGTGGGCACGATAGGCGACCTGGCGGACTACTACCGGTTGAAGATCCCTGACGCCAAGCCCCTGATGGACCAGACCGGCCTGGTCCCGGTGACGGTCCGGGGCTGGAGCCAGCAGGCATGGGCCGATCCCGCGGCCCTGACCCTGCTCGCCGCCGGCGGCCCGCGCGGCCGCCACCGGACCACACTGCTGTCCCCGTTCGACTCCCTGATCTGGGAACGCGACCGGATGGAGCGCATCTTCGGCATGGTCCACCGCATCGAGGCCTACACCCCGGCCGCGAAGCGGGTGCACGGCTACTTCGCGATGCCCCTGCTGGCCGGCGGCAAGCTGCTGGGCCGCGTGGACCCCAAGCGCGAGGGCAAGACACTGGTGGCGCGCAAGGTGTCACTGGACACGGCGAACGCGATCCAGCCGATGGCCGACGCGCTCCGCGAGGCCGCGGGGTGGGTCGGCTGCGACGCGGTCGCCGTGGAGCAGGTGACGCCGGCCGGTGCGGCGGCGGCGCTGCGGGCCGCGGTGAGCTGACGGTCCGGCGCCGCGCGAACGCCTGCCGGTGCGGCACCGGCGCTGCGGGCCGAGCCGAGTTGACGTACTGGCGCCGCGCGAGCGCCTGCCGATGCGGCGGCGGCACTGCGGATCGCGCTGAGCCAAGCCGAGCTGTTCCCCCTAGCGCCACAACGGCTGCGGCGGCGTCCCGAACCAGGCGACCAGCACTTCGGCGTCGTCGGTGCGCAGCCCGCCGCGCCAGTCGACCAGGTCCAGGCCGCGCTCCCGCAGCAGCGCTCCGAACGCGCCGGCGACCTCCGGTCCGGCGATGCCGGTGCGGTGGACGCCGGCGACCGTCACCCGGCTCGCGGTGTCGACGAGTCCGTAGACGTGCACGCCGTCCGCGACCGTCAGGGCGAAGCCGCCGAGCACCACGCCGCGGCCCTCGATCGCGACCGGGCGGACGAAGTGGGTGGTGGTGCCCAGGCCCGCGGCCAGGTCCTCGACCGTGAGCGTCACGCCCGCCAGCGGGTCGGCCGGGGTTTCGCGCAGGTGGATCTCGGTGAAGCCGGGGCCGGAGCGGAACTCCTCCTGGATACGGCGGATGGCCAGCAGGTTCTCCTCGACCGCGGCGGCGCCGTGCGGTCCGACCAGTTCCACGTCGCGCCACAGGTCGTCCTTGACCAGCAGGACCGTGCGGCCGTCCAAGGGCCCTGCGATATCCGGCAGGCGGTCGCTGATGCTGGACATGCTGAAGTGGATGTCCCGGGCCGGCAGCAGGTCGACCCGCGGTTCCTGTTCGACCAGGCGGAGGGTGAGCTCCAGTTCGCCGATCAGCTCGTACTCCTCGCGGAAGGCCGGTTCGGCCCGGACCACCCGCCACACCCGGCCCGCGGCCTCCAGCAACTGGGTTCCGTCGAACGCCGGGGGAAGGTTCTGCGTCGGAACCGTCGTGCGCGCTATCACCCCGCCGTCCGCGGCGTCTCGCAACGTCACGGATATGTCCATGGTCACGAACCTACGCGGGAGGCGTCTTGCCATGTCAAGCCGCTAACGCTAGGTGATCTCCAGGAGTTTCTCGCGCACGGCGTAGACAACGGCTTCCATGCGGGAGTGCAGGTTCAGCTTCTCAAGGATGTTGCGGACGTGGTTCTTCACCGTGTTCTCGGTGATGAACAGTTCCTTGGCGATCTCCCGGTTGTTGCGCCCGGTGGCGACCAGTTTGAGGACTTCCATCTCCCGGTCGGTGAGCTTGGGCGCCGGGGCCGACGGGCCCGCGGGGGCGGCGTCCGCGCCGCGTGCCAGAGCGGCGAAGCCGGTCATCAGCTTGGCCGCCATCGAGGGGCTGACCTGGGACTCACCGCGTTGGACGGCGCGCAGCGCGTCCGGGATGGTGTGCGGCAGCACGCTCTTGAGCAGGTACCCCGAGGCGCCGGACTTGACCGCCTCGTACAGGTCGGTCTCCTCGTCGCTCGAGGTCAGCATGATGACCTTGGTGCCCGGGACCGAGCGCTTGATCGCCGCGCACGCGGCCAGGCCGTCGGTGTCGGGCATCCGGACGTCCAGGATCACCACGTCGGGCACCAGTTCCTGGGCCTTGTGCAGGGCCTCGGCGCCGTCCGACGCCTCGCCCACCACCTCGATGTCGTCCTCGGTGTCGAGCACGACGGCCAGGCCCCGCCGCAGGAGCGTGTGGTCGTCGGCTATGAGGACTCTTATGGCTTCCGACACAGAACCATGATGACACCTCGGAAGGACACATGACATTACCCATCCGAGTGATCGTTGAACCCCGTTGAGGGGAGGACCCGCCGCGCGGAGCCGGCGATACCGGCTCCGCGCGGGAGTTTCCTGAGATCAGAGTCCTGTCGATCAAGGACCGGCCGGGGCGGCGGCCGATCAGCGCCTGGCGCCGGCCATCCGGTCCGAGGGTGAGGAACCGTTCATCGCCGACCCGTTCATCATCGCGTCGGCCATCTCCTCGGAGGCTTCGAGATGGATCACACCGTAGTCGTAGGCCCGGCGCCGGTAGACGACCGCCGGCAGGCCGGAGTCCTTGTCCACGTAGAGGTAGAAGTCGTGACCGACGAGTTCCATCTCGTACAGCGCCTGGTCGAGCGTCATGGGGGAGGCGGCGTGCGTCTTCTCCCGGACCACCATCGGGCCCTCGCCGGCCTGGCCGGGAACCCCGTAGGGCTGCAGGTCCACCTCGGGGTTGTCGCTGGTCGCGCCGTCGGCGGTGAGCAGCGGCTGGGTGCCGGAGGGCAGATCGGCCATCGGCGGGATGTGCTTGATGGAATCGGCGATCGCCTTGCGGTTGCGGTGGATCTTCCGCCGGTCCTTGACCCGGCGGAGCTGCGCCTGGAGCTTGGCCGCGGCCAGATCGAGCGCCGAATACGGGTCGCCGGCGCACGCCTCGGCCCGGATCACCGGGGAGCGGGGGCAGTCCAGCGTCAGCTCGATCCGGTCCTTCTGCTCGGCCTGGCGGGGGTTCTTCTCCTCGCCCAGCACGACGGTGAGGCTGATGGCCTTGCCGTCCATCTCCTCGACCTTGGCCAACTTCTCCATCACGTGCCGGCGGAACCGGTCGGTCACCTCGTGATGGCGGCTCTTGACGACGATGTCCACGCGCGTTCTCCAATCTCGCGTTCAGATCTGTGCCGGGCTCAGGGCTACCGGCTTCGGCGTCGGATGAGAGTTCAACCAGCGGCGCCTCCGCGAAGTGATCGGGGACTGCTCTTGTGTTGATCGATACCGAACCTTCCGGCTCGATATCGACTTGTAGATCTCCAACGTACGCCGGATGCGCTTCGTGCCCGGGTTTCCGAGTGGAGGAAGTCACAGCCGGTACGGGTTCCGACGGGAGTCGCCGGGGGTACGGCCGCGACGCGAGTGTTCGAGGGGTTTGGGCCGGGCCCGAAGGTGGCCGGAGCCACCTGCTAAAGGTGGCCGATTATGAGCGTGCTGGTGCGCATCGTGCCTGCTCACTGTTCGGTGGGCGAGTGCCTATGGCTGAAAACTAGCCCTCGATGGCGCCCGGCGGAAGAGGCCAAAGGCGGCGTTGGACCGTTCGAGTGATCGGAACGGTGTTCGACCGGGGTTTGTGCGGGGTTTCGTACCGATTCTTCGGCGGTTCTTCGGCGGTTCTTCGGCGGTTCTTCGGCGGTTCATTGAACGAGACACGCCTTCTGGATAACCCGATTCGCGCATCACATGCGTACCCGCGCGGCGGCGATCGTGGCCGCACCCGCCACCTGCGCCCTTGCCGCCCGCAACGCGCGGGCCGCCTCGGCCAGGCTGGCACCGCTGGTACTGATGTCGTCGACGAGGACCACGGTGGATCCGGCGAGGGCGGCAGCGGCGGCGCGACGGACCCGCAGGGCCCCGGAGAGGTTCGCGGAGCGCTCCTCGCGGGACAAGCCGGCCTGGTCCTCGACCGAGCGGACGTGGCGCAGCGCGGACACGGCCCGGACCGGCACGCCGACCTCGCGCAGGGCCCGCGCCGCGGTCCCGGCCAAGCGGGCGGTGGTGTCCTGGCCGCGGTCGCGGACGGCTTTGCGGCGCGAGGGCATCGGGACCAGGGCCACGGGCGTCCCGGGCATCCCGGGGGCCCACGGCGGTGCGCCAGGCGCCACGCGGGGCCGCGCCTCGCCGGCCATCTCGCCGGCCTCAAGCGTCTGCGCGACAGCCCGCGCGAGCGCCCGCCCCAGCACCCGCCGCAGATCGGTCCGCCCGCGCTCCTTGTAGCCGATGAGCATGGTCCGCACCGGGTCCTCGTACCGGGCCACCGCGTGCGTGCGCGGCGTGCCGGGCACAGCGGCGAGCGTGCGCCACGGCCCGCTCTCGGCCAGCAGGCCGTCGCAGTCGGGGCACAGCGGGTCCCCTGAGGGCTGGGGAAGCCCGCAGCCGCCGCAGTCGCGCTCGGCGGCCAGATCCATCAGGGCGGCCCAGAGCGGGCGGACGAGCGGCATCGGACCCCCGGTGTGCGCTGTGGTCGGAATGTGGCGGAATTATCCGCTATGCCCGACCCGGTGCGCCACCGGAATCAGTCCGCGGTCTCCGTCGCGACCACCGGGCTGGAGCCGATCTCCGTGTAGCTGTCCGGGCCGCCGCTGCGCTTGAAGTACGTGACCGTACTCGACGGATCGTTGAGCGCCGGGGCGTCGCTGAAGGTCCACAGGGCGGCGTGCCCGTTCGCGATGCCGGTCACCGCGGCGATGTGCCGCGCCCCGGGCTGGGCGTCGTCGGGGTCGATGATCGTCGAGTCCTGCGAACCGTCCAGGTACACCTTGTAGAGCTTGGGCGTGCTGGAGTCGGTCGGGGTGCCCAGGAGCACCACGGTGCGGCCGTCGGCCCACGCCGCGTCCGTGACGTTCTGCAGCGCGGCCGACTGGCTGTCCCCGGTCTGCTGGGGCCCCTCCATCAGCTGGAAGAACGTGTCCATGGCCAGGATCGGCGTGGTTCCGGACCGGTCGATGGCCACCATCGAGGCCGGCAGCGGGCTGCCGACGGCCGCGGGGTTGCTCGCCTTGGCCTGCCCGTTCACCACGACCGCGCGCAGTCCGTCCGGCGAGGGCTTGAAACGCGTCAGCGTCCCGCCGGGGACCAGGATCGCCTGCTGGTATTGGCCCTCGGAGTCCTTTTCGCCGGGATCCTGCACGTGGTACAGGTTGGAATCGTCGACCACCCAGAGCGAGCCGTCCAACGGGTCCCACTCCAGGTCCGTCACTTTCCCGGCGTCCTTCGCGGTGTACCAGACCCGCTGGTCGGCGTTCTTGTCGTTGACCACGACCACCGAGCCGTCGCGCTCGACGGCCGCCACCGCGGTGGTGCCGGACGGTGTCTTCACGTCCGCGGAGTCGGGGGTCTGCATCACCGCGATCGGCGCGTTCTTCTCCAGTTGCAGATTCGCCAGGCCGACCACCGACGGGACCTTCCCGCCGTTCTGCGGGCAGACGCTCGCGGTACCGGTCAGCGGCTTGGCGACGATCGCGTCGCTGGCGCTCTGCCCCTGCTGCGGGCACACCCAGTACACCGTGGGCGACGACGCCGAGTTCGCCGGGTTGACCGGCTCCCCGCGGCACGCGGAGCAGCCGGGATAGGTGACGCTCACGAAGCCGAGCGGGGTCGGGGAGAGCAGCTGCTGGGTCTCCGAGGCGGCCAGGAACGTCTGGAGCAGGGCGTGCTGCACGGTGCCGATGTCCGTGATCCCGGCCGGCGGAGACTTCAGGGCCACCTGGGCCACGCCGTTCGCCACGATCACCGGGCCCGCCAGCTCCAGGCGGGTGTTCTGCGAGGGGTACCGGCCGTGCAGCACGGCACGGGCCAGGGCGTCGTAGGTGGTGTCGGGCTTGGCGGTGTCCTGGGTCAGGTACACCTGGTCCAGCTGCGAGGTCCCGCTGTGTGTGGGCAGATAGACCGGCAGCGCGGACTGGTAGGTCTGGTAGGCACGTTTGAACGCGTCGGGGGTGACCCACCGGTAGCTCGGCGCGTTGTCGATCCGCCACCCGGTGTCCGCACCGAGGTACTTCACCGAGAAAACCTGCGTGACGGGCTGGCTCACGTACTGGAAGAACCCGTAGCGGTCGATCTGGGCGACCTCGTTGCCCTTCACCGTCACCGACGTCACCGTGCCGACGGGCGGCGTCGCCGGGACGGCCTGCGGGGCGCTGGAGGCGGCGGCGTCCGGATGCGCGCTGTGCTCCGAGCTCTGGTCCGAGCCCTGATCGGCGGTCAGGGCCGACGTCGAGTAGTTCACGACCTGGGTGGTGGTCGCGGCGGGGTCCCACTGGGAGCGGCCGTGGGCCGTGAGGTACTCCTGGGCGACGCTGAAGGTGGGGTCCTTCTGGTCGCCGGTCAGCGCCTGCAGGAAGCTGGACACGAGCGTCGTCGGGGCCATGCCGGCGCTGGGTTCCAGAGCCAGGATGAAGACGTTGTTGCGGCTCTGGTTCAGCGTGACGCCGTGGACGTCGCCCTTGGAAGGCGGACCCGCGCACGCCGCGGTGCCCGCCACGGTTATCAGGGCGAGCAGCCCGGCGGCCCAGCGGGCCACCCGGTTCCCGGCGGCGCGGCGCGCCCCGGCGGCCGCCCGGCCGTCCGGATTCCCCGTGGCCATCAACGCTCCCCCAGTCGGTCCGAGCCGCGCCCGGTCCCGGTCAGTCCGGTCAGGTCCGGGCCGGTGTGGCGCGGGGCCGCCGCGGTCGCGACCGCGCCCTCCGCGGCCAGCCGCGCGGCCTCGGCCTGGCGCTTGTGGTGGCGCGAGTCGTCCGGCTCCAGCGGGATCGGCGAGCGCACCAGCTCCACGCCGGCGGTGCGCGGCAGCGTCAGCCGGAACTGCGAGCCGCCGCCCGGCTCGCCCCAGGCCTGGAGCCAGCCGTGGTGCAGGTGCGCGTCCTCCAGCGAGATCGCCAGGCCCAGGCCCGTGCCGCCGGTGGTGCGGGCCCGGGCCGGGTCGGCCCGCCAGAAGCGGCCGAAGACCAGCGAGGACTCGCCGGGCTTGAGGCCGACGCCGTAGTCGCGCACCGCGACCGCGACCGCCTCGCCGGAGGCGGCCACCTTGACCGCCACCGGGCGGCCCTCGCTGTGCTCGATGGCGTTGACCACCAGGTTGCGCAGGATCCGCTCGATGCGGCGCGGGTCGATCTCGGCCACGCACGGGCTGTCCGGGGCCACGATGCGCACGTCCGAGCCCTTGCGCTCGGCCAGCACCGCGCAGCTGTCGACCACGCGGCGGGCCAGCAGGCGCAGGTCCACCGGCTCGGCGTCCAGCACCGCGGCGCCGGCGTCGAACCGGCTGATCTCCAGCAGGTCGCCCAGCAGTTCCTCGAAGCGGTCCAGCTGGGTCTGCAGCAGCTCGGCCGAGCGCGCGGTCGGGCCGCTGAAGTCCTGGCGGGAGTCGTGCAGGACGTCGGCGGCCATCCGGACCGTGGTCAGCGGCGTGCGCAGCTCGTGGGAGACGTCGGAGACGAACCGGCGCTGGACCCGCGAGAGCTCCTCCAGCTTGCGGATCTGCCGCTGCAGGTTGCCGGCCATGGTGTTGATCGAGGTCGCGAGCCCGGCCAGGTCGTCCTCGCCGCGCACCCGCATCCGCTCGTCGAACCGGCCGTCGGCCAGGCGCTCGGCGATCCCGGCGGCCTGCCGGACCGGGGTGACCACCAGCCGCGTGATGAACCAGGCGACCCCGGCCAGGGCCAGGACCAGCACCGCGCCGGCGATCGCGATCATCTCGTTGTCGAAGTTGAGGGCCTGGCTCTCGGTGGTGAAGGGGAAGGCGTAGTAGAGCTTGACCGTGCTGCCGCCCGGGCCCGGCAGCTGAAAGGCCCCGCCGTAGAGCAGCCCCGGGGTCTTGTGGTCGGTCGCCCCGGCGCCGGAGGCGGCGTCGAGCATGACCACGTCTCCGCCGGCCGTCTGGACGCCGTACTCCAGGTCCGTGGTGAGCATCTGGGCCTGGAAGCCGTCCGAGCCGTAGCCCTGGACCTTGCTGCTCAGCTTGTCCGGGATGCTCTTGGGCAGGATCCCGCCGCAGGTGTAGCCGGCCACCGGGAGAGAGGACCCGTCCGTGGTCAGCATCACCTGGTAGGTGTCGCTGTTGGCGCCGGTGCACAGGTTCCGGACCATGTCGGCCAGGCTGTTGACCCAGGCGCCGCTGCCGGCGTCGTGCAGGGGCACACCGCCGGTGGCGGCACCGGCCTGCCGGAACCCCTCCGAGGCCCCCGCGATGGACGCGCTGGCCTCGCTGAACCCGCTGCTGACCATGGCCAGCGACGAGCTCTCCTTGGCCTGCACCAGACCGTCGCGGATCTTGCTGTTCAGCACCCAGCCCAGGATGAACGCGATGACGATCGACAGCAGCAGGGTGAGCGACACCACACGCAACTGCAGCGAGCCGCGCCAGGTCCCGGGCAGTTCCAGGACGGCGCGGCCGAAACGCCGGGCACCGCCGGTGAACTTCGAGACCCGCATCTACTTCCCCGCGCTGTTAAGCCGGACCGGCTTTGTAACCCACCCCGCGCACGGTGACCACGATCTCCGGGTTCTCCGGGTCGACCTCGATCTTGCTGCGCAGCCGCTGCACGTGCACGTTCACCAGCCGGGTGTCGGCGGCGTGGCGGTAGCCCCAGACCTGCTCCAGCAGGACCTCGCGGGTGAACACCTGCCAGGGCTTGCGCGCCAGGGCGACCAGCAGGTCGAACTCCAGCGGCGTGAGCGGGATCTGGCGGCCGTCGCGCTTGACCGAGTGGCCGGCCACGTCGATCGACAGGTCGCCGATGGCCAGGGTCTCGGGCTTGGGCTCGTCGGCGCGGCGCAGCCGGGCGCGCACCCGGGCCACCAGCTCCTTGACCTTGAACGGCTTGATCACGTAGTCGTCGGCGCCGGACTCCAGGCCGACCACCACGTCGACCGTGTCGCTCTTGGCGGTGAGCATGATGATCGGGACCCCGGACTCGCCGCGGATCAGCCGGCACACGTCGATGCCGTCGCGGCCGGGGAGCATCAGGTCCAGCAGGACCAGATCCGGCTTGAAGTCGCGGAACACCTGCAGGGCCCGGTCACCGTCGGCGACGGACGTGGTCTCGAAGCCCTCGCCGCGCAGGGCGATGCCCAGCATCTCGGACAGGGCTATGTCATCGTCGACGATGAGGACACGACCTTTCATGCGGACCATCGTCGCATTACTTTCTGTTTTTGGTGAATCCCCGGGGCCCCTGGGAAGGATCACCGGTGTTGGTACGGGGGTGGCGTTGTCCTCGGCCATGCCGCCATGCTGGGGTGCACACTCCGGCGACGAGCCGGCCCCGCCCCGAGGAAGAAGCGTCCACGCAGCCCATGAGCCACGTCATCGGACCCACGACGTCCCCTTCCGTGCCCGGCTCCGACGCTCGGGTGGCGTACACGCCGGCGGGCCTCGGGCGCGGAGTGGTCCCCTTGCGTCCGCTGCAAGCCGGGGAAATCCTCGACGGCGCGGTGACGGCGATGCGGGCCCATCCCGGCGTCATGCTCGGCCTGTCGGCCTTGGTGGTCACGCTCGGCCAGGCCGTGGCGATCCCGCTGGACTATCTCTATCTGCGTTTCCTGGCCGGGCTGGTCAACGACAACACCACGCTGGGCAGCGGCACCGGGATCAACGACCTGGCGATGCTGCGGCCCGGGGTGCTGCTGAACGCGCTGGTCGTCTCGCTGCTGGTCGGACTGCTGGTGACCGCGGTCTCGCGGGCGGCGCTGGGCCGGCCGGTGACGCTTTCCCTGGTGTGGAAGCAGACCCGGCCGCGGCTGCTGCGGCTGTTCGGCCTCTCGCTGCTGATCTTCGTCGCCCTGTTCGGCCTGCTGATCCTGGGCATGGTCCCCGGTCTGCTGCTGGCCGCCGCCGGGAACCCGGCCGCGGCGCTGGTGCTGCTGCTCGGGATCGGCGGCGCGGCGGCGCTGGCCCTCAACCGGTGGGTGGCGTGGTCGCTGGCCGCGGCCGCGCTGGTCCTGGAGGACCAGCCGGTGCGGCGGGCTCTGAAGCGGTCCTCGACGCTGGTCAAGGGCGGCTGGTGGCGGGTCGTGGGCGTCTCGCTGCTGGCGCTGCTGGTGTCGGAGATGATCGCCGTGGTCCTCTCGGTGGTGCAGGAGGTCGTCGTCGGCTCGAACCTGAGCCCGGTCAGCCAGAACGGGGACGGGACCTTCTCCGGACACCACGTCTCCGTGTTGTACGTGTTCCTCGGGGCCTTGTTCTCGGCGGCGATCCAGTCGGTCGTGTCGCCGTTCGCCGCCTCGGTGATGGCCCTGCAGTACGTGGACCGGCGGATGCGCCGCGAGGGCCTGGACATCCAGCTGGCGATGAACGCGCGGGCCCAGCGTAGGGGCTCGGCGGCGGCCGGCGGCGGACCGGCGCCGGGGAACGGCCCGACTGCGTGACCGCTCCCGGGGCCCCGATCACGCCGCCGCCCGGCGTACCGATCGACGTCGGCCGAGACGAGGCGCGCCGCGCGGCCGCGGACGAGCTGGCCAAGCCGGCCTACGCGCACGCCCGGCCCTCGCTGACCCGGCGGGCCCTGGACTGGGTCGGACACGAGCTGAGCACGTTGTGGGACAAGGCGTTCGGCAGCGGTTCGGGCGGGGGCGGCGATTGGACCGCGCTGCTGGTCGTCCTGGTGCTGCTGGTGGTCGTCGTGGTGGTGGTCCGCAGCCGCTACGGACCGGTCCGGCGGCGGGTGCGGGTCGACGAGGCACTGTTCGACGAGGCCGCCACGATGGACGCCGCCGGATACCGGCGCGCGGCCGAGGAGCACGCGGCCGGCGGACGGTGGGCCGAGGCGGTGCGGGCGCGGCTGCGCGCGGTCATCGCGGCGCTGGAGGAGCGGGCGGTGCTGGACCCGAGGCCGGGGCGCACCGCCGACGTGGCGGCGCGGGAGGCCGGGGCGCTGCTGCCGGACCAGGCGCCGGCCCTGCTGGCCGCGGCGCGGGTCTTCGACGACATCTGGTACGGCCAGGCGGACGCCGGGGCCGAGGACTACCGGCGGCTGGTGGCCGTGGACGATGCGGTCGCGGCGGCGCGGGTGCGGGTCGGGAGCATGGCCGGGGGTACGGCGAGCGGGGAGCTGCCGCGCTTGTCAGGTCCATCAGGTCCATCAGGTCCCTCAGGTCCCTCAGGTCCTTCAGGCCGATCAGGCCCCTCGGACCCGTCGGAGCCGCGATGAGCACCCTGCGGGCGTGGCGCTGGCCGCTGGCCGCGCTCGCCGTCCTGCTGCTCGGCGCGCTGGTCACCGCGCTGACCTTCGGCGGCAACGGGGGCGGCACCCTAGATCCGGACTCCGCCTCGCCCGACGGCGGCCGCGCGCTGGCCTCGCTGCTGCGGGACCGGGGCATCACGGTGACGCCGGCCCGGACCACCGCCGACGCGCTGGCCGCCGTCCAGAGCGCGCAGGGCGGCGCGACGCTGCTCGTCACCGACCCGGCGCTGCTGACCCTGGTGCAGATCGACACGCTGGCCGCGACGCCGGTGGCCCGGCTGGTGGTGATGCAGCCGGACCCGCAGTCGGCACAGCTGCTCACCTCCCAGGCGACCCAGGTCGGCCTGTCACAGACGGGCACGCTGCTGGTCGACCCGGCCTGCGCCGACGCCGACGCGACGGCCGCCGGCAACGCCGACATCGGCGACGGCGACGTGTTCGGCGGCCTGACCGCCGGCTGCTACCAGACCGCCGACGGCTACGCGCTGGCGACGGCGACCGGACCCGCCTCGGACGACACGGTGCTGGTCGGCAGCCGCACGCCGTTCCGCAACGACCACCTGGCCGACCACGGCGACGCGGCCCTGGCGATGCGCCTGCTCGGCAAGCACTCGACGGTCGTGTGGTACCTGCCGGACGGCGCGGACCCGGACGCGACAACCTCCGGTCAGAAGAGCTTCACCGCGGTCCTCCCGGCCGGCTGGCGCTGGGGCGCGCTGACGATGGTGCTGGCCATCGCGCTGCTGGCCCTGTGGCAGGCCCGCCGGCTCGGCCCGGTCGTGGCCGAACGCATGCCGGTGGCGGTCCGCGCCGCCGAGACGGCCGAGGGCCGGGCGCGACTGTACGAACGCGGCCGGGTGACCGACCGCGCGGCCGGGGCGCTGCGCGAGGCGTCCCGCTCCCGGCTGGCCGCCCGCCTGGGCCTGCCGCGCGCGGCCGCGGCCGGCGACATCGCGGCCGCCGTCGCGGCCCGCGGCGGCCGGCCGGCGGCGGACACCCTGGCCGTGCTGGCGGGCCCGCCGCCGGCCGACGACGCCGGCCTGGTGGGATTGGCTTCGGCGCTGGACCGGCTGGAAGCCGAGGTCGGGCGCCTGTGACGAGGGACAGGAGAGCGAGATGACGCAGGGCTCTGGTTTCGGGGTGGGCGGCGCCGCGGTGCCGGGCGCCGGAGGGACGGCTTTCGAGGAACCGGGTGGCGGTGTGCCAAGTGCCGGTGTGGCCAGCCCCGGTGTGGCGGGTTCCGCCGGCCCGGTCCCGGTCGACCCCGCCGACGCCCGCACCGCGCTGCTGGCCGTCCGCACCGAGGTCGCCAAGGCCGTGGTCGGCCAGGACTCCGCGGTCACCGGCCTGGTCATCGCGCTGCTGTCGGGCGGCCACGTGCTGCTCGAAGGCGTACCGGGCGTCGCGAAGACACTGCTGGTGCGCTCGCTGGCGGCGGCACTGGCACTGGACTCCAAGCGCGTGCAGTTCACCCCGGACCTGATGCCCGGCGACGTGACCGGCTCGGCCGTCTTCGACAGCCGCACCGCCGAGTTCTCCTTCCGCGAGGGCCCGGTGTTCACCAATCTGCTGCTCGCCGACGAGATCAACCGCACTCCCCCGAAGACGCAGGCCTCGCTGCTGGAGGCGATGGAGGAGCGGCAGGTCACCGTGGACGGCCGGCCGCGCCCGCTGCCGGAGGTCTTCCTCGTGGCCGCGACGCAGAACCCGGTCGAGTTCGAGGGCACCTACCCGCTCCCCGAGGCGCAGCTGGACCGCTTCCTGCTGAAGCTGGTCCTGCCGTTGCCCGGGCGCGACGAGGAGATCGGCATCCTGGAGCGGCACGCCGGCGGCTTCGATCCGCGCGACCTGGACGCCGCCGGCGTCCGGCCGGTCGCCGGGCCCGCCGAGCTGGCCGCCGCCCGCGCCGCCGCACGCCGGGTCACGGTCAGCCGCGACGTGTTGGGCTACATCGCCGACCTGGCCCGCGCCACCCGGGTCTCGCCGTCGCTGGCGCTGGGCGTCTCGCCGCGCGGTGCCACGGCGCTGCTCAGTACCGCGCGCTCGTGGGCGTGGCTCGCGGGGCGCGGATACGTCACGCCGGACGACGTCCAGGCCCTGGCCAAGCCGACGCTGCGCCACCGGGTCCGGCTGCGCGCCGAGGCCGAGATGGAGGGCGGTACCGCGGACGGCGTGCTGGACGCCGTGCTCGGCGCTGTGCCGGTACCCCGGTAGGCGGGGGCGGGGCTGTGGTGAGGGTGGTTGTGAGGTGACGGTGAGGGCGGCTGTGACTGTGGCCGGCACGGTGACTGTGCGGGTGGCGGCGACGGTACCGGCGACGGTGGCGGTGTCATGGCCCTGACCTGGCGGGCCGGAGCCTTGGCGGCACTGGGCGCGGTGTTCGTCGGCGTCGTGCTGCCCTCGTGGGTCGGTATCGCGATCGTGGCGGCCGTCGTGGCCGTGGGGGTGGCGGTCGACGTCGCGCTGGCCGGCCCAGTGCGCACGCTGCGCTTCGAACGCAGCGGCGACACCACCGTCCGCCTCGGCGCGACGGCCCGGGTCCAGCTGGTCGTCAGCAATCCCTCGGGGCGGCGGGTACGGGCTCTGATCCGCGACGCATGGCCGCCGTCAGCAGGGCTTCAGGGCACGCCACGGACTGCGAACCGCTTGGCGGACCCGACGATCGTCCAGCCCCGGCACGCGGTCACGATCCCGGCCGGCGAGCGGCGCCGGATCGAGTCGGTCCTGGTCCCGACACGCCGCGGCGACCGGCAGGCCGAGCACGTCAGCGTCCGCTCCTTCGGCCCCCTGGGCCTGGCCGCACGGCAGCGCACGATGAGCAGCCCTTGGCGCGTCCGGGTCCTGCCACCGTTCCTGTCCCGCCGCCACCTGCCCTCACGCCTGGCACGCCTCCGCGAACTCGACGGCCGCACCTCCCTACTGGTGCGCGGCCAGGGCACGGAGTTCGACTCCCTGCGCGACTACACGGCCGGCGACGACATCCGCTCCATCGACTGGCGCGCCACCGCCCGCCGCCACATCGGCGACCACTACGACGTGGTGGTCCGCACCTGGCGCCCCGAACGCGACCGCGCGATCCTGATCGTCCTGGACACCGGCCGCACCGCCGCGGGCCGCATCGGCACCGAGGAACTGGGCACCGACGGCGTCCGCCTCGACGCATCCCTGGACGCCGCCCTCCTCCTGACCGCCCTGGCCCTGCGCGCCGGCGACCGCGTGGACCTCCTCGCCTACGACCGCCGCATCCGCACCGCGGTCACCCGCACCGCCGCCGGCCAAACCCTGGCCCAGGTCACGAACGCCATGGCGGTCCTAGAGCCGGAACTGGTCGAACTGGACGCCCGAGGCCTGGTCACCACCGTCCTGAACCGCGCCCCCCAGCGCTCCCTGGTAGTCCTCCTGACAAGCCTGGACTCGGCCCCGATGACCGAAGGCCTCCTCCCCCTCATCAGCCGCCTGACCGCCCGCCACGAACTGATCCTCGCCTCAGTAGCCGACCCCCGCATCGAGGACATGTCCCACGGCCGCGGCGAAGCAACAGCCGTGTACGAGGCCGCATCAGCCGAACGCGCCCGCGCCGAACGCCGCCACGTAGCAGACCTGCTGGCCAAGCACCGGGTGACAGTGGTCGACCAGCCGCCGACGCTGATCGCCCCAGCCCTGGCGGATGCGTATCTGGCGCTGAAGGCGGCTGGGCGGCTGTAGGCGGATCAGGCGCACTATCGCCGGCTGGCTACTGGCGGTTGGGCTGCTTGCAGCGACGCCGGCGGCTGCGTACCTGCGCTGCAGGCGAATCGGCAGCTGGCAGCTACGCAGCTGAAAGCGACTTGGCGGCTGTAGGCGATCGTGCGGGCATTGGCGGAGCCGAGCAGCTACAGCGAAGCCGTGTCTAGGCCCGCAGGCTGGCGCGATAGTGCAGCGCATGGTTCGGCAGCCAGCACTGAAGTCGACAGTGAGGCCTACAGCTGGTTCAGGGGCTGGCGGTGGCAGCCGATCGCGCACTCGCCACGGCAGCACGATCCTCGCACCATGCCCCGGAAAAGCAGTAGGCCCCCGATGGAAACCCATCGGGGGCCTACTGTGAAATTTAGTCCGGCCGCGTCCTACTCTCCCACCAGGTCCCCCTGGCAGTACCATCGGCGCTGGCGGGCTTAGCTTCCGGGTTCGGAATGGGACCGGGCGTTTCCCCACCGCTATGGCGGCCGTAACATCTCGAGACAACCAGCCGAGAAATCCCACAACAAAGGGGGATCTCCGAGGCCAGTAGGGGTCTCAGATCTAAACAGTGGATGCGAGCAGCAAGAAACTCTTGCAAAAAAGTGTCAGCTTTGTGGTCAAGCCCTCGGCCTATTAGTACCGGTCCGCTACACCCCTCACGGAGCTTCCACGCCCGGCCTATCAACCCGGT